>JAHEEQ010000007.1:6642-8519 GCA_024640585.1 Micrococcales bacterium | reverse complement strand
TCGATCTGGCGAACCATTTCAATCTTTGGCATACGCTGCAGTAACTCTTCGGCACGATCGAAATCATCGACAACAAATCTCAAAAATACTTCTGTCATATCGATCATCCAACCAAGTTCATTTGGCGAACGAAGTGTTGCTAAATGGTCTCTTTGATTTTTGATTGCCTCTAGTGTCACGCCAACTTTGCCTCTTGTAATATTTATTCGAGATTTAGTTCCTTCGGCCATAAAAAACCAAGGCCAAATTTCAGAAGATGAAGACTTTTCTCCCAACCTTGTTAAGGTTTCAGTTGCTTTTGCAAGTTGCGAAAGCTCAAGTTGGCATCGCGCAAGAACTAACATGGCATCGTGTGGTGCACTGATGGCGCTGTACCCCATCAAATTAGCTTGGTTAATTGCAATAGAAGCATGTTCGGCTGCCTCAAAGAATCTACCTTCACACCAAAGCGCAAGTGAGGTTATGCAGGTTAGGTGGTACGGGGCATTTGTTAGATTGCCAGTTGACATGAATTCGCGGGCTTGCGCTAAGGCTGCCAATACTTCCTTTGGCTCATCGTAAAGAAAATGGATAGATGCCTTTATTCTCAATAAGGCGATTCGATCTGTATTTTCAATTGAAGGATAGGGATATTCGCTATTTAGGGATTTATCAATCATTTGCAAAGAACGACTAAATTCTCCTCTTGCGAAGTAAACATGAGCGAAAATCATGGAAGTCAGTTGAGTTAGGAATGAAAGCTGTTCACTTTGTAGTGAGGCGTATTCAAGTTCAGTTGCTATGGCTTCAGCCTTGTCGAAATCCAAATTAACTAGGTGCCCAACTACCTTGATTGTTTTCTTCATTAATTCACCAGATTGTGAATTATCGGCACTGAATTCAGACCATTTAATTAATAGATCTCCACGCCCAATGGCTGCCATTTCTCGAATGCTGATTTCAAGAACTTCTCTAAAGCGTTCGGTATTTCCCGACTTATAGATGTGTTCCAGGGCGCTACTTGAGTCATTCTTACTTAAATAATGTTCAGCCAATTTTCCATGAATAACTTTTCTAACATCTTGATCCCCAAAGTCTTGTTGAGACAACACTTCATAAACGATCTGGTTAAATCTATATATGCGATTGGTGTTTGAAGAAACCGTTACAAACATTCCATCTGTGGCAAGTTTATTGACAAAGGTTTCAGAAAAATCTTCGCCTAATATGATTGCGGCGATTTCTAAATCAAACTCCTTAACTAGGCTCAATCTTGAAATTTTGAACCTGTTTTCCTCATTAAGGGTGCGGAAGGTTTCTAAGGCGAGCATCCCCAAGGGATTTGCTGCAGCCGTAAAATCTAATTCGTTGAAGGTTTGCCCACGAGCAATGGATCGTGTGAGCATCTGAACCGCAGCTGGCCAGCCATCGCAATTGTCTAATTGCTTTTTGACTTCAATGCTTGAAATATTTGCATTGTTGAACTCGGCAATGGAATTAATCTCGCTGTCGGAAAACTTCAAGTCCTGGCTAGTAATCAAGCTCAAGTTACCTAGACTTGCATATCTGGCTAGTGATGTAGCTGGGGTGACTCGTCTAATAATCACAAGGTGAACGTTGTTCGGTAAATTATCTACAAGCTGTTGCGCAATACCGGAGACCTCTAGATTGTCAGTAGCACCGTTATCAATGACGAAATTAAAGTCGGTTTGAATTCCCGCTGCAGCAGTGGTGAGTTTCTTGATATTTTGTAGTGGGTTTGAACTAGGTTCACTCTCAAAGTTTTTTGCGAAGTTTGGAATGTTGTTTCGAATAGCTTGCAAAATATGTGCAAAGAAACTTTGAACTGAATCATTTGGATCAACTGTGAACCAAATAGTTGGACGCTCAACATTGGC
>JAHEEQ010000007.1:0-6542 GCA_024640585.1 Micrococcales bacterium | reverse complement strand
TTCTTCTTGATTTGCTCTGCGTGATCAATTGCGTGGCGTGTGTACGTTTCAAGCCATTTCTTGAGCGAGTACTCCCCTGCTTCGGTATGTGTTCCCTTGAGTTCTAATTGTTCAGGTTTCAATCGCTTAATGATGTCTAAGGACGCAGCTCGGACCGCAACAAATACGGCAATCGAATTAGCGACTGGGAGTTCTTCGTAACCGAGAGTTTCGTTACTGCCCCACATCGCTTCGTCATACCCTTGAATAATTGGGTTTGGCTCGGCAATCAAGCGTCGAAGACGTGCATATGACTGCGCCTCGCTATCTGCACAATGATGGATAACTTGGCGTGAGCTCCAGTCTTCTCCAGAATGCACATCTAACTGTGGTTCAGGAACAGACTCTGCAATTACTAAAAACTCTTTTGTCGCTGCTTCGTAGGCCGAGGCTAAATCTTGAATATTCATTTCTCGATAGTAATAGAGAAAAAGAACGGCGGCTAGGTTTCCCTAACCGCCGTTCTCTACCCTCGTTAAAGAATTGTTAGCCGATCTTTGCAACCTGAGCTAGAGACTTCTTAAGAAGCTCGCCATCGATTACAGAGAATCCGAGATCTCCACCGACATCCTTCGAGCACTTTGTGCTCAAGATGTATGTAGCGAACTCTTTTACAGCCTTTGCCTTAGCAGCATCTGGATACTTAGTGTCTGCAAGAAGGTAAGAAACGATACCTAGAGGGTAAGCGCCCTTTTCCTTTGTTGCGTAGTCATAAGTAAGGAAGCCGTTTGCATCCTGTGTTGCTGAAGCAAGGAATGCTCCAACGCCTGTTGAATCAGGTGCAACTGATGATCCCGCTGGGTTAATCAAGTTAGCGATCTTCAACTTGTTTGCAGTCGCATAGTTAACTTCAGCGTATGTAATTGAGTAAGGAGTCTTACCCGCAAGCTGAGCAACACCGGTTGAAGATGCTGCACCGACGATGCGACCTAGGTTTGCAACATCATTGATGTTTCCTGGGAATGAATCCTTGAATACCTTGTTCTTTGACTTCGTCCATACTGAAGAAGCTGACTTAGCTAAGTAGTTAGTGAAGTTTTCTGATGTACCTGATGAATCTGAACGGTATACAACCTTGATTGGCTGGTTTGGAAGTGTGTAGCGACCTTGGATAACTTGTGTACGAAGAACAATTGGGTTGCCCTTCTTATCCTTTGCTGGGTTGCCGTTCTTATCTAGCTTGTAAATTGTCTTTGTTGTTGAACGGTTGTTATCAGCAACAATCGCTGGGTCGTTCCAACGTGTAATTTTTCCACCAAAGATTCCAGCAACAGTTGCAGCTGAAAGATTAAGTGTTGTCTTTGCTGGCAAGTTGTGAAGAATTGCAATTGGAGCTGCAACTAGTGGGACGTGAATAAGTGAAGCACGCTTTGTAGATGCTGTGTAAGCACCATCTGACATCCAGAAATCACCAATTGATTTGTCTGAGTTTGCCTGACCTGTACCTGATGATGATGAAGCGTAAACAAATGTGTGTGCTGAGTTTGTTGCGAAACCTGCCTTGCAACCTTCGATCAATAGCGCTGGGAAAGATGCGCCTGAACCTTGAAGATCTGCTGCATATGCTGGAGTTCCTGCTACCAAACCGAACGCGAGTGCAAGTGATGCAACCTTCGCGAGCTTTGAAATTCTCATGTACTTCCCCTCATAGATGTTTGAACTACGGGGTAAACCTATGGAGGTTAAATGAACGAAGAGCGCTCGGAATCCGAACGCTCTTCGACTTTTAGATGAACAATAAGTAAACGACTTAGCCGAAACGACCCGTCACATAGTTTTCCGTACGTTGGTCCTGTGGGCGGGAGAAGATGTCACTTGTTGGCGCACACTCGATCATTTGACCAGGGCCGCCATCTGACAGGAAGAAGGCGGTGTAATCAGATACACGAGCCGCCTGCTGCATGTTGTGTGTGACGATGACAATTGTCATTGTGTCTGAAAGATGGCGGATAGTTTCTTCGATGCGAAGTGTGGAACCTGGATCTAGGGCAGAACATGGTTCATCCATCAACAGAACTTGTGGGCGAACCGCAAGTGCGCGAGCGATACAAAGACGCTGTTGCTGACCGCCAGAAAGTGATCCACCATGCGCGCTAAGGCGATCCTTCACTTCATTCCACAATCCCGCACGTTCTAAACACTCTTCTAGCAAATCATCTTTGTTATCTACCTTAAGCTGTGCAAGCTTCAAGCCTGACAAAACATTCTCGCCAATAGACATAGATGGGAATGGATTTGGCTTCTGGAAAACCATTCCGATTTGTAGGCGAATTTTTGTTACATCTGTGCCTGGGGCATAAACATCTTTGCCATCGAGTAAAACTTCACCGGCCATTGCTGCACCAGGAATGAATTCATGCATACGGTTGATTGTGCGAATAAATGTGGATTTTCCGCAGCCCGAAGGTCCGATAAGTGCGGTAACTGTTCCCGCACCAAAATTCAGATTGATGTCAGCAAGTGCGTGGTGCTTTCCGAACCATGCATGAATTCCACGTGTCTCAAGACCGGTACCAAGTGCTCGCGTGCCAGGTACCTTTCCATTTGCGTTAGCAACATCGGCCAATGAACTTGGGCGAACCGCTGTATCCATGGTGTTCTCGCTTTCTTGTGAGTTAATCATTTGGCACCTTTTCGTGAACCTAGATAACGTGCCGAGGTAAAGAGAATTAATACAAGTCCTACTAAAACCAATAGACCGGCCCATGCACGAGTAAGTGCTTCTGGTGAGCCTGCGTTAAATGATTTCCAGATGTAATACGGCAATGAACCCATTGGGCCGCTGAAAGCGTTTGGATTTACTTTGTCTCCGCCACCGGTGAGCAAAAGGATTGGGGCGGTTTCTCCGGCAATACGAGCAACGCCAAGAATTACCGCTGTAATCAAACCGCTCTTAGCTGCTGGTAAAACAATCATTGCAACTGTGCGCCACTGAGTTCCACCCAGCGCCACTCCTGCCTCGCGGAGATCATTTGGAATCAAATTCAAAACTTCTTCAGATGTTCGAGCAATTGTGGGGATCATCAAAATCGTTAGAGCAAGTGCGCCCATAAATCCTGAGTAGGACTTTGTAATTGGATACAAAATCGCTGACAGGATGAATAGACCGGCAACGATTGATGGCACGCCACTCATCGCTTGAACTAAAAAGCGAATTGGACCCATCAATCGACCCTTTATTTCCGTCAAATAAAGAGCTGTGAGAATTCCAATTGGAACACTAAGAACTAATGCAATTGCGACGAGGGTAAGAGTTCCAGTAATTGCATGGAGCAAGCCACCATTAGACAGCGGGTCCGTCGGAGTTGCCATGGACATATCATTAGTGAAGATATTCAATTTAATGCCAGGTAAACCCTTTTGTAGCACTGTAAATAAGATGCTTGCGATTGGCATCACCGTGACAATTGCGCCAATTGCAACAACAGAATTAACGAGAGCATCTTTAGCGGCAGCGCTTCCGCGTTGAATTCCCTTAAGCGATGCGGTTAATCCCATGTAAAAGAAGAAGAAAGCAGCAAAGAGCGCAAGCTTTCCCTTCATTGGCGTAATCGCAACAATCACATAAGAAGAAAGCAATGATGCCAAGAAGATACTGAGATCAACTAGCCGATCCTTTTTTGAAGCCTTCCAAGGCTTAGTTGGCACAACAGTTGTACTCATCGTCCCGACTTTCCGGTGCGCTTCACAATTACATTTGCAATTGCGTTCACAACCAAGGTCAGCAAGAAGAGGACAAGTCCGGCAGCCATTAGCGCCTTAATTTCGTAAGGACTTGCATCTCCAAACTTCAAAATAATGAGAGAGGCAACATTTCCACCCGCTCCAAGAAGTACATGCCAATTAATCTGAAAAACGATATTTAATACGGTGAAGACAGCCACCGTTTCACCCATTGCTCGACCTAAACCAAGCATCGCTCCACCAATGACCCCGCTACGACCATGCGGAATCACAACGGCCTTAATCATTGCCCAACGTGTAGCGCCTAGTGCGTACGCAGCTTGAATTCGATCAAGTGGAGCTTGTGAGAAAACTTCTCGCGAAACAGATGTGATGATAGGAATAATCATGATTGCTAATACAACGCCAGCGACGAAAGGTGAGCGAGTAAAAACCGGCACCTGCATATCAAAGACTGGAATCCACCCAAGATAACGATGTAGCAGCTTTGCCCAGTACTCCACACTTGGCATCAAGACCAAGAAACCCCAGATACCGAACAAAATTGATGGAAATGCAGCCATCATGTCGATGATTGCCACAAGAAACTTCTTTAACCACCCAGGTGCATAAAAGTTAAGGAAAAGCGCTGAAAATACGGAGATCGGAAGTGCAATAACTACCGCAACCAATGCGCACAAAATTGTTCCAACAAGCATGGCTGCAAGACCGAATTGGCTCTCGACTACATTTCCTGCATCGTCTGTTGAAATAGACCATTCGGAGTTTGTAATGAAGCCAATTCCTTCTTGACGCAGCACTTCAAAGCCGCGATATCCCAAAAAGATTGCAATTAATCCAAGAATTGCTAGCGAAGAAATACCGCCAGCGGTTACGACTGCACGAAAAATTTTATCTGAGCGCCGTGGCTCAGTTGTTAATTCGCGAGGTGTTGGTGGAACGAGTGTGGTCAATTTGCTTACGCAAACTTTCCTGTTACCAAGTAATACACGCGACGTGAAACTGACACGGCATGGTCTGCATAGCGCTCGTAATAACGACCAAGAAGAGTTAGGTCAATTGCACTTTCAACTCCATGTGTCCAGCTTGGATCAACCAAAGTTCTAATCAGCTGGCGGTGAAGCTTGTCCATTTCATCATCATCTGTTTCAACTTCTAAGGCAACCTGTGTATCGCGTGATGCGATTACTGAACCTGTCTTGCGTGCAATCTTTTCTGCTGCTTCACCCATTTGCTTGAAACTTGCAGTTAGTTCTGCTGGGATCGCAGCATCGGGGTGACGTAAACGAGTAATTTTTGCAACGTGGTGGGACATGTCCCCCATGCGCTCTAGATCAGCGCTCATGCGAAGTGCGGTAACAAGAGCTCGCAAATCGGAAGCAACTGGTTGCTGACGAGCAATGATGTCGATGATGCGCGCATCTAAAGCATGTTGAAACTCATCGATTGTGTCATCTGTAGCAATGACCTCTTCGGCTAACTTGAGATCGCAATTGAGGATTGATTCCGTCGCCTTAGCAATAGATAAAGCAACCATGTCCGTGAGGTCAACTAGTGACTGCGAGACGCCATCGAGTTCATCTTGGAAAACTGATCTAATAAGAGCCATGGCAGCAACCTACGAGCCGGGAGTGAATAGATTCTGTCCGCAAAGTGAACGCAGGGTTAACTGCCTTGGCCAGGCTATAGAGTTGGTCACGTGAAGTTCCTCCGCAAGGAAGCCGATGCACCCGCTGAGCGTGCCCTTCCGAGCATGCTCCTTGAAACTCTTACACAGCTAGATGGTGAAGCGCTGGTTTTGGCTAATGGCGAGGTACCCATCTTTACTACCCCGGGCGTTGAGCAAATTGGATTGCTGCGAGATGGCCGAATTCAAAGCGCTGAACTTCTAGCAACCGTGAGAGTTGTTCGTCGAAAGCACTCTCGCCAAACCGGTGTCATTGAATTGCCTCGCGGGCCAATTGGCGAAGGCCGACATGAATTAACGGTCAATGTTATTCCACTTACTGAAAATGACTTAGTTCTTGTTTTGCTACGAGATGAAAGTGAAGCTCAGCGTGTTGACGAAGTTCGTCGTGATTTCGTAGCCAATATTTCTCACGAGTTGAAAACACCAATTGGAGCTTTGTCTCTCTTGAGTGAAGCGGTTCTTGGTGCAAAGAATGATCCTGCCGCAGTCGAAAAATTTGCAACAAGAATGCAGACTGAGTCAAAAAGACTTACAGATCTGGTGCAAGAAATTATCAACCTTTCTAGACTTCAAGATTCTGACCCACTTTCGGTGCCTAGCGAATTGCACATTCAAGATTTAGTGAACGAAGCGATAGATCAGAGTCAAGTGACCGCTGATAGTCGCCACATCTGGGTTTCAAATAGTGATGTTGTGGACGGCTTGATTCTTGGCGATCGAGAACAAATAATTATGGCGATTCAAAACTTGATTGAAAACGCGATCAACTATTCTCCTGAAGGAACCAAGGTAAATGTAACTTCCAAGATTGAAGATGGCATCATCGATATCTCAATCACGGATCAAGGAATTGGAATTCCTGAAGCAGATTTAGATCGAATCTTTGAGCGTTTCTATCGTGTTGATCCAGCTCGTTCACGCCAAACAGGTGGAACTGGCCTTGGCTTATCAATCGTGAAGCACGTCGCCCTTAAGCACGGTGGCGAGGTTAAGGTGTGGAGCTCGGAAAATGTTGGCAGTACCTTCTCGTTACGTCTACCTTTATATGTGCCTACTGAGGAGATTTCACAATGACAAAGATTTTGATCGTTGAAGATGAGTCTTCATTTTCTGAAGCCCTAGCCTTCTT
>JAHEEQ010000133.1 GCA_024640585.1 Micrococcales bacterium | reverse complement strand
TCTGGCCAACTTCTTTGGCGCGGTTCAAACCTGCAAGCATCTTGTCGTCAATTGCTGGCGCATCAAATTGATCATCATCAAATCCAGCAAGCTGACGTTCCGCTGCAAGTAGACCTTTGATTACTGGTCCGCGAGTTGATTTAACTTCTTTACCTTCTCGCAAATCTGAAATTGCTTTGCGAACGCCATCAACTGTTGCGTCATCAAAGAATTCCCAGTCGAGAGTTACTACTGGTGCGTGGGTGCAGGCAGCTTGACATTCAATTCTTTCAAGTGTGAAGTTGCCATCTTCAGATGTTTCATCGTGACCTGTGTTTAGGTCGCCTGAAATTGCATTCCAAATTGAATCTCCGCCAAGAAGTCCGCACATTGTGTTTGTGCAAACACCGATGTGATGTTTGCCGGTGTTGTGACGCTTGTACATCGTGTAGAAAGTCGCGACTGCGGCAACTTCTGCAGTTGTTAGTTCCAAAACGTCTGCACAAAGTGCAATTCCGTCGGAAGTTACAGAACCTTCAACGCTTTGCACCAAATGCAACATCGGCAAAAGTGCAGAACGTGAATGCGGATAACGACCTGCGAGATCTCTTGCTTCGTTCCAAGTAGATTCTGAAAAAGTCATTAGCGGTCAACACCACCCATCACAGGATCGATACTTGCAACAACTGCGATCAAGTCAGCAACTTGTCCGCCTTCTGCCATAGCTGGCATTGCTTGAAGATTGTTAAATGATGGGTCGCGGAAGTGAACGCGGTATGGCTTTGTGCCACCATCAGAAACTAAATGCACGCCAAGTTCACCTCGTGGGCCTTCGACCGCTTGGTAAACCTGACCAACTGGAACTTCAAAACCATCAGTTACAAGTTTGAAGTGGTGAATCAATGCTTCCATTGATTCACCCATGATTTGTTTGATGTGATCAAGTGAATTGCCTTGTCCATCAGCACCAACCGAAAGTTGCGCTGGCCATGCAATCTTCTTGTCTTCAACCATTACAGGTCCTGGTTGCAAACGATCTAGACATTGTTCGACAATCTTTAGTGATTCATTCATTTCTTCTAAACGGATTAAGAATCGACCGTATGCATCACAAGAAGTGCGAGTTGGAACGTTGAATTCGTAAGTTTCATAACCACAGTAAGGCTGGGTTTTGCGAAGATCCCATGGAAGTCCCGCTGAACGCAAAACCGGTCCAGTCATTCCAAGCGCAATGCAACCAGTTAAATCAAGGTATCCAACATCTGCAGTTCGCTTCATCCAGATGTCACTGTCGACTAGAAGATCGCTTGTATCTTTGAAGTTCTTCTTCAACTTCTCGATGGCTTCGCGAATCTTGAATTCAGCATTTGCTGGTAAATCTTGCGCCAAACCACCTGGGCGAATAAATGCGTGATTCATTCGAAGTCCAGTGATGTATTCGTAAAGTTCCAAAATGATTTCGCGTTCGCGCAAACCAACTGTCATAGCTGTTAGAGCACCAAGTTCCATACCACCAGTTGCAAGACAAACTAAGTGAGATGAAATTCGATTAAGTTCCATCAACATAACGCGAATGACATTTGCGCGTTCTGGAATTTGATCTGTGATACCAAGAAGTTTTTCAACCGCAAGGCAGTATGCAACTTCATTGAAGAAAGGTGATAAGTAATCCATACGAGTTACGTAAGTAACACCCTGGGTCCAAGAACGGTATTCCATGTTCTTTTCGATACCAGTGTGCAAGTAACCGATTGCACTTCGAGCCTCGATTACGGTTTCGCCTTCAAGTTCCAAAATCATGCGAAGTACACCGTGAGTTGATGGGTGTTGTGGTCCCATATTTACAACTACGCGTTCTTGGTGACCTTCAGCTGCACCATGAACGCTGTCCCAATCGCCACCAACAACAGTGTGGACGCGACCTTCAGTTGTGTCGTATGAATCTGCGTAAAAATCGTTGCTCATCGGTACGACCTACGTTCGCTTGGGGCCGGCACGTTTGCACCTTTGTATTCAACTGGAATACCACCAAGCGGGTAGTCCTTGCGTTGTGGATGTCCTGGCCAATCGTCTGGCATTTGAATACGAGTCAATGCAGGATGTCCATCAAAAATAATTCCGAAGAAGTCAAAAGTTTCGCGTTCATGCCAATCAGCAGATGGCCAAATTGCGGTCACTGATGGCATGTGTGGATTTGAATCTGGAACAGCAACTTGCAAACGAACTCGGCGATTGTGTGTCATTGAAAGTAGTTCAATGTTTGCAACAAGTTCGCGATCTGTGTCGCCTGGGAAATGAACTCCAGAAACAGAAACGCAGACCTCAAATCGCAAAGATTCAACATCGCGAAGGGTCTGCGCAACCGAAACCAAATGTTCCGCTTTTACATTGATACACATTTGGTCGCGATCAATTACATAAGAATCAATCGCCGCATTTGCAGTGATGCCTTGTTTTGAAAGATTAGATTCGAGCGCATCGGCGATTGCATCAAAGTAGCTTCCAAAAGGACGGGAAGTTGCAGCTGGCAAAAGCACAGGACGAATAAGTCCGCCAAAACCTGAAGTGTCACCAGAATCGTGACTGCGAAATGCGCCAATGCGAACATCAATTTGTCGGCTAACGGTTTCGCTGCCGATTTGTTCTACTGAGTTTTCGTTTTCGCTCATCGCATTAATCCTTTTTGCAGATGTAGCGGTGTTGCATTTAGTGCTTCTTTTTCAAGTTCCAAAATTTCACGTTCGCGATGTGCACCGAGTTTGGTGTGTTGGATTTTGTCGTGAAGTTCCAAGATCGCATCGATCAACATTTCCGGACGCGGTGGGCAGCCTGGCAAATAAATATCAACTGGAACAATGTGATCAACACCTTGCACAATTGCGTAGTTGTTGAACATGCCGCCAGAAGAAGAGCAAGCTCCCATTGCTAAAACCCATTTAGGTGCAGCCATTTGATCGTAAATTTGGCGCAGTACTGGTGCCATTTTTTGTGAAACGCGTCCAGCAACAATCATTAAGTCAGCTTGACGTGGAGATCCACGAAAAACTTCCATACCAAAACGTGCAAGGTCATAACGACCTGCACCTGTTGCCATCATTTCGATTGCACAACATGCCAAACCAAATGATGCGGGCCAGAGCGAACCTTTGCGGGCATAACCAGCAGCAAGTTCAACTGTAGTGAGCATCACGCCACTTGGAAGTTTTTCTTCGAGACCCATAAGTTTCCTAGTCCCACTCGAGTCCGCCGCGACGCCAAACATATGCGTACACGACTAGAACAGTTGCGATGAATAAAAACATTTCAAACAAACCAAAAATCCCTAGAGAGTCAAAAGAGACTGCCCAGGGATAAAGGAAAACGATTTCGATGTCGAAAACAATGAAGAGCATTGCAGTTAGGTAGTACTTGACTGGGAAACGTCCGCCGCCCATTGGTTGCGGAGTAGGTTCAATTCCACATTCGTATGCATCGACTCGCGCCCGGTTGTACCGTTTTGGACCAGTTATGGACGCGATGGCAACAGAGAAAATTGCAAAAGCGCCGGCAATTAGTCCAAGTGCGAGAATTGGAATGGCGACGTTATTCACGTTTTGCTCAGTCCTTCTCTACCCAAAATGGGCTCTTAGATGTTCAAAAACCTTGCGAAGTCTAGTGTGGCTGTGAGTGAACTGGCACAGGGAGTTAGCCCTAGGTATGAGAGTTGTAGGTCACAAAAACCTAGGGTTTTGTGGCCATATGAACTGCAACGATTCCGCCGGTCAAATTGCGCCAAGTGACCTTTTCCCAGCCAGAATTTTTGATAATTTCGGCTAGTTCAAGCTGGGCTGGCCAAGTGGCAATTGACTCGGCTAAATACTCATAGGCGGCAGGGTTAGAACTGGTTTTGCGGGCTATTTTCGGCAGCGCCTTCATCAGATATTCGAAGTAAATCTTGCGAAAAAGTCGGTTGGTTGGCGTACTGAACTCACAAATCACCAGTTTTCCACCCGTTTTAGTGACCCGCAGGAGTTCAGATAGGCCCCGATCGGTCTGGTGGAGATTGCGAAGGCCGAAGGAAATAGTCACCGCACCGAAGGAATTGTCGGCAAATGGCAGATTTAGGCCATCTCCAGCTACAAACGGCAAGTTTGGTAGGCGTTTTTTGCCCACTTTGAGCATGCCGAGGCTGAAATCGCACGGAATTACCACTGCCCCACGGCTGGCAATCGGTGCTGAGGAAGTTCCAGTTCCAGCGGCAAGGTCTAGGACAAAGTCGCCGGCTGCTGGGTTAATCGCATTCAAAACCGCTTTGCGCCAGAGCCTGGTTTGACCCAAAGCCAGTAGGTCATTCACAAGGTCATAGCGCTTTGCCACTGTATCGAACATTTTGGCAACATCGAATGGTTGCTTGTCGAGATTCGCACGAGTTGGGTCGGTTGTGTCACTCACTTGCTAATTGTCTAACGCATCAGGACTTTAGACCAAAGTGCACTAACTGTTTTGCGAATTAACCTTCAGCCATGATTTTTGCAGGTGGAGCCAATCCTTCTATTGCAAGTGATGTCATTGCACCAGCCGCGACTCCATCTTTGATTGCAACAACCTCATTGGTGCCAAACGATCATCCATATGCAAAGACAGATTTGTTGTCACTAGTTCCAGCAAATGGTGCACTCGCTTGGGTACGCGATGGCGAAGGATTAATTGGTTGGGGAGAAACTGCAAGATTAGTAGTTCGAGGTCGCGAAAGATTTTCTCGCGCCCAAAGATGGTGGATTGACGTTATTCGTCATGCCGAAGTTACAGATGATGTAAAAGTTCCTGGAAGTGGAATAGTTGCATTTTCATCTTTTGCATTTGAACCTGGCCGTTCGGTTGTTGTGATTCCACACATCTTGGTTGGAAGAAGTGGCGACAAAACTTGGGTAACAACAATCACAGACGCCAATGAACCAATTGAAAATCCACTTTTACTTTTAACGCCACGCGAAGAAGTTTCTGAGATCGGCAGTATTACATGGGAAGAAGGCACGCAACCAATTGCAAAATGGCAACGTGCAATTTCTGAAGTTGTAGAAAAAATTAATCGTGGAGAAGTAGACAAAGTTGTTTTGGCCCGCGATGTGGTCGCTCGATCAACCGAGCCAATCGATGTTCGCACCCTTTTAACGCGTTTGAGTTCTGCATATAGTGAATGCTGGGCATTTGCGGTTGATGGTTTGGTTGGTGCAACTCCCGAAATGCTAGTTAAGCGTCGTGGCGATCAAGTTACTTCGCGAGTTCTTGCTGGAACTGTGCGAAGAGGTGAAGACAAGAATCAAGATGCAAATCTTGCTGAAGCATTGCTTGCCTCGGACAAAGATCAAGAAGAACACGAATACGCAGTTTCAAGTGTTGCTCAAGCGCTAGCGAATCACTGCACAAACTTAGATGTACCTGATGAACCGCGATTACTGCGGCTTCCAAATGTGCAACACCTTGCAACCGACATCACAGGGTTGCTAGCTGATGAAATTCCTGTTTTGACTTTGGCAGCATCACTTCATCCGACCGCAGCCGTTTGCGGAACTCCAACCGAACGCGCTGCAAACATTATTCGCGCGCTAGAAGGAATGGACCGAGATCGTTATGCCGGTCCAGTTGGTTGGATGGACGCAACAGGTGATGGCGAATTCGGCATTGCACTTCGCTGCGGAGAAATCGATTCAGACGATCCGCGTCGTATTCGTTTGTTTGCTGGTTGTGGAATCGTGGCTGGCTCTGATCCCATTTCAGAACTCGCTGAATCAGCTGCAAAATTAAAGCCAATGCGCCACGCGCTTGGTTGCGACTAAAGATTTACGCAAATAACTTGAGCGTTGCTATTTAACGCAGAATTTAGATCTTCAAGATTGAAGACATCCACGGCTTGCCAACCAAAAGAATTAGCAATCGCGGTAATTTGATGATTGTGTGGCGTTGAAAATACCCGCGGGAATACTGATTCAAATGCAGATGCGCCTTGTTCGAGAGTTTCAAAAATTCTGCCGCCGCGATTATTCAAAACCACTATTTTTAAGTTCGGTTGGATTTCAAGTTCAGGTAGTGCCAGGCTCGATACATCGTGTAGAAACGCAACGTCTCCTATTAGCAAATAGGAAGTGTCTGCGCCATGTACTAGCGATGCACCGGTTGCACTGGCTATCAAGCCATCAATTCCGTTTGTGCCGCGATTTGCGAAAACCATTGGGCCGTTGTTTCTTAAATTGAAAACTTCATCAGCGCATCGAATAGTTAGCGAGGGAGCTACCCAAATTAAATCGCGATTGGTTGCGGATTCAAAAACTTTTTGGATTACGCCAGCTTGAGTGTAGGCCGCTTCAGTTCTGTACTTAGCATCTTCTGTTTGCCAAGCTAGTAGCCATTCACTCGGAGCCGCATCAACTCCAACCGGAAGTGGCATGACTGCAATGTGGTGTGCCGCTGTTTCGAATGGATCGGCATCGAGTGGAAATCTACCAACCGCAATATGCACTTTTGCATTTCGAACAAACTTGTTTACGGCTCGGCTCAGCCCAAACCGACCTGCCGTAAGAATTATGTCTGGTTGATTTTCGGATACAAACTTTTCATCATGCAAAATCTTTGCATAATGTTGAATCCCAACATTTTCATCGCGAGCGAAACTTCCAGGTTCTGCAAATACAGGCCACTGCAACATATTTGCGATCGCAACTGCTGCGCGGGCGCTATTTGGATCACTAATCACTATCAGTCCACGTGGATTTGGATTTGTGATTGCAACTTCTTGCAAGATTTCACCAATGGTGAGTTTTTCGGACTCAGCGGCTTGCGGAATTTCTCCTGCTCTCAGACTTTTCAGCCAATCTGTTTCTAGCGATTCACCAACAAGTGGTTCAGCGAATGGAACGTTCAGATGCACAGGTCCACTAGATGTAAATTCATCACCAAGAGATGCAGAAATTGCTCCTGCTACACAAATTTCCCAATACGTGTCTTCTTGTTCTGCAGCCAAAGGTAAATCCATCTCAGCCCGAACTGCGCCTGCATACAAACCAACTTGTTCAATAGTTTGGTTTGCGCCAAGTCCGCGAACATTCGCTGGACGATCTGCGGTTATCAAAATCAGCGGCACCCCGGATTCGTGTGCTTCAAATGCTGCGGCTTGGAAATGTGTTGCTGCAGTTCCACTTGTGCAAAGCACGGCGACAGGTTGGTTAAGTCTGCGCGCCATTCCTAGTGCAGTGAATGCTGCTGTTCTTTCATCAAACCGAACATAGACGTTTATGAAATCTTGAGCTTGGGTCAATGCAATAGATAGCGGAGCATTTCGAGAACCTGGTGCAATTACTACATGTTTGATTCCATGCTTAACTAGAGAGCGCACCATCAATTGCGCTTGATGTGTTGAAGTTGTCACTTCCGCTCCAAAATTTCGTAGCAATTTTCTAAGAGCGCGTCGTAATAGTCTTTATCTGCTTGCGGCATTCGCCAAGCGTACTTTTCGAGCAACTTCCCATTTGGTTCAACATCTTGAACATCGATTGCACCACCCAAAGGCAGCAAAGTGTTGGTTGCAATATCTGTCTCCAACAGATTGCCAGTTCCAAGTCCGCACGCACCATAAAGATCTTCTACATTTGCAGCCAACTTCAATCCTGCAACGAGTCCAACCGATGTGTCCATAGATCCTGAAACCACAATTGGCATATCAATAAGTTCCGCTAATTCGAGCGCTTTTCGTACACCGCCACTAGGAATGGCTTTTAGAATCGCAATATCGGCGGCCATCTGCAATTCTCTCGGTGCAACCCCATCTGAAAGCCTGATGCTCTCATCAATTGCGAGTGGAACATCAATCAAATTGCGAAGCTGTTGCATCTCTTCAATGGTTGCAACTGGTTGTTCGACGTATTCCAATGTCGCAAACGCATTCAATTCAAAAATGCGGTCCTTGGCTTCTTGAACTGTCCATTTCCCATTTACGTCAATGCGAATTGAAGAAAGCTGGGTTAATTCCCGAACTGCCATCACACGCGCAAAATCGTCTGCAAAATCATCGCTACCACATTTGATTTTGAAGCATCGATTCCCTTGCGCCAAAGCTTCGCTCGCAAATTCAATTGTTTGCTCAGTTGAAACCATTGGAAGAATTGCATTTACAGGTATGCGGTCACGCAAAACTTCGGTGACAGGGTTGTATGCCATTTCGATTGCAGCTGCTAGCCAGTTCGCTGCATGTTCGGGTTTGTGATGTTTAAATGGCGCAAACTCGCCAAAACCTTCAGGGCCGCGAATGATTAATCCTTCACGAGTTTTTGCCCCGCCGAACTCACACTTTAGATGCACTTGAAACGAATGCGACTCATGTTTCAATTCATTTAAAGGTGGAAGTTTCATGATTAAGGACGCTTTGGAAATTGTTTAAAGTCAGGCTTGCGCTTTTCTTTAAATGCATCGCGACCTTCTTGCCCTTCTTGAGACATGTAGAAGAGAAGGGTTGCATCGCCTGCAAGCTGTTGCACACCAGCGAGTCCATCATCAGCTGCATTGTGCGAAGCTTTCAACATGCGAAGCGCTAG
>JAHEEQ010000129.1 GCA_024640585.1 Micrococcales bacterium | reverse complement strand
ACCCTCGACTACATTGTTGTAAAAGTTCCAAGATTTGCTTTCGAAAAATTCCCTCAAGCAGACGATCGGCTCACCACGCACATGAAGTCTGTAGGTGAAGCAATGTCGATGGGCCGCAATTTCACAGAAGCGCTACAAAAGGCGCTTCGTTCGATTGAGCGCAAAGAGGCAGTTTTTGCTTGGCCAGAAAATAAGACGGATGTAAATATCAAAGAGTTACTGCAAACTATGGCAGTTCCACGTGATGGTCGATTGAGACTTGTTCAACTCGCTCTTTGGGCTGGAGCTAGCATTGAACAGGTTTTTGAATCTACAAAAATCGATCCATGGTTCCTATCTCAAATCCAAATCATCAACGAATTAGCGGATGAGGTTCGCAGCGCTAAAGAACTTGATCTTCCACTTTTGCGTCGCGCAAAACGACATGGCTTTTCCGATCTTCAAATCGCACAACTTAGAAATGTAACCCAATTTGAAATTCGCAAGCTTCGTCATGGTTTTGGTTTGCGCCCGGTTTACAAGACTGTTGATACCTGTGCCGCCGAATTTGCCGCTAAAACTCCTTACCATTATTCGTCCTACGATGAAGAGACAGAAGTAGCACCTCGGAGCAAATCCGCAGTTATCATTCTTGGTAGCGGACCAAACCGAATTGGTCAGGGAATTGAATTTGATTATTCATGTGTCCACGCTGCTATGACATTACGTGAAGCTGGATACGAGACCATCATGGTCAACTGCAATCCTGAGACTGTTTCTACAGACTACGACACATCTGATCGTCTGTATTTCGAACCATTGACACTTGAAGATGTTCTAGAAGTCATTGATGCTGAAACTAAAGCAGGTCCAGTACTCGGTGTCATTTGCCAGCTAGGCGGACAAACTCCATTGAGTCTTGCGCAAGATTTGAAGGATGCAGGTGTAACAATTCTCGGTACTTCCCCAGAAGCGATTCATGCAGCGGAAGACCGTGGCGCATTTGGCCAAGTGTTACAAAATGCCAATTTGCCAGCTCCAAAATACGGAATGGCGACCTCGTTTAATGAGGCAAAACAAATTGCAGATGAAATTGGCTATCCGGTATTGGTTCGTCCATCGTATGTGCTTGGCGGGCGAGGCATGGAAATCGTTTATGACGAAACCGCATTGGAAACCTATCTAGAAAAAGCCACATTGATTGAGCCAGGTCGACCAGTTCTAGTCGATCGTTTTCTAGATGATGCTTTGGAAATCGATGTTGACGCACTTTATGATGGAAAAGAACTTTATCTCGCTGGCGTAATGGAACATATTGAAGAAGCTGGTATTCATTCAGGAGACAGCGCTTGCAGTTTGCCACCAATCACACTTGGTCGATCTGAAATTGAAAGAATTAAAGTTTCAACGGAAGCTATCGCCAAAGGTGTTGGTGTGACTGGATTGATAAATATTCAGTTTGCTTTGGCCGCTGGAGTTTTGTACGTTCTTGAAGCGAACCCACGGGCAAGTAGAACAGTTCCGTTTGTTTCAAAAGCAACTTCTGTTCAGCTTGCAAAAGCTGCGGCTCGACTTGCGATGGGGCAGAGCATCAAGGAATTGCGGGAAATTGGTATGTTGCCAAGATTTGGAGATGCCACAGTATCTCTACCAGGTGCACCAGTAGCGGTGAAAGAAGCAGTATTACCTTTCGGTCGTTTCCAAGGTGTTGACACAGTTTTGGGTCCGGAAATGAAATCCACTGGTGAGGTAATGGGAATCGACATGTCATTCGGTGTGGCATTTGCGAAATCGCAGATTGCGGCGCTTAGTGAAGGTTTGCCAACAAGTGGAAAAGTTTTCGTTAGCGTTGCAGATCGCGACAAACGCACAATGATTTTCCCAATCAAACGACTTGCTGATCTCGGTTTTGAACTTTATGCAACGAGTGGAACCGCGGATGTCTTGCAACGTAATGGCGTAAAAGCTATTGCAGTGCGGAAGCAATCCGAAGGGATTGGACCAAATGGTGAACCAACTATTGTGCAAATGATTCTGGACAATCAAATTGATTTGGTAATCAATACGCCACACGGCACAGGTTCTCGGCAAGATGGTTATGAAATTCGCACTGCTGCAGTGTTGCGTGGTGTTCCTTCAATTACCACGGTTTCTGGTTTAGGGGCAGCGGTGCAAGGCATCGAATCCGCCATCACTCATGAGATGACTGTCCATCCATTGCAAGAGTACGCTCAGGCAATCAAAGTGGCGCGGGAGTCCTAATGGCCAAGCAAGTGAAGGCGCGATTAATTTCCAACAAAAAAGTTGGCAGTTATCATCACTTGATTTTTGCTGGTGAAGGAATTGCCGACGGAGTTCGGCCCGGCCACTTCGCAGCTGTCGCAGTTGGTGATGAAAACACTCCAATGGTTTTACGGCGAGCTTTCAGCATTCACAAATCAGCTGAAGTTACATCACGCGGTGCCACATTGGAATTGATTGTCTCGCCACACGGCCCTGGCACACAGTGGCTTACTGCGCAACACGAAGGCGCGATCATCGATGTAGTTGCGCCACTTGGTAAACCTTTTGCACTGCCAAAAACACCTGCAAACTGCTTGTTGGTTGCCGGAGGGTATGGAAGCGCGCCAATGGTTTATCTTGCAAAGGAATTGATAGCGCGCGGTTGCAATGTTGATATTGTGTTTGGTGCAGGTACTGAATCAAAATTATTCGACACACTAGAAGCCAAAAGAATTGCACGCTACTTTGAAATCACAACTGATGACGGCAGTGCAGGTACTCAAGGAAGAGTGTCCGACGTAATTCCACAATTATTAGCAAAAGGTCAAACCGAAGCAATCTACGCTTGTGGTCCAATGCCGATGTTGAAGTCAGTGGCTGAGCTCGCTGAAAAATCAAACATCGTTAGTCAGTGCGCAGTTGAAGAAAGCATGGCCTGCGGTATTGGTATTTGCATGACTTGCGTTTTACCAGTGATTGGTGACGATGGCATCACTCGCATGGTTAGGTCCTGCACCGAGGGACCAATTTTCCGCGGTGACAAAGTTCGCTGGGATGAAGTTGGAACTGTACCTGCCGACTGTTTAGGTGCGCCAAAAGTTGGTGGTCACTAATGGTTTTCAATAGCGAAACTAGTTTGGCCAAACTGAAATTAAAAGCTCCAGTTTTAACCGCTAGCGGCTGCGCTGCAGCTGGAAAAGAACTAGATCAGTTCTTTGACATCACTCAAATTGGCGGTATCGTGACAAAGAGCATCATGCTCGAAGCCCGCTCCGGTAGGCCGACACCACGTATGGCGGAAACTCCTTCTGGGATGCTAAATTCAATCGGCTTGCAAGGCCCAGGCATTGATACTTTTATTGATAAAGATTTGGCATGGCTGCAAGAACGCGGCGCGACCACTGTGGTTTCGATTGCTGGAAACAATGTCGAGGAATTTGGTCGGCTGGCATCTAAATTACGAGACCACCCTGCAGTTGCTGCAATTGAAATCAATATTTCTTGCCCCAATGTTGCGAACCGAGGCCTAGTTTTTGCGTGCAATGTTGGATCTGCATCAGATGTAGTTTCTGCAGTTCGTCGAAATGTAAAACCTGATATGCCATTGCTTGCCAAACTTTCACCAGATGTAACCGACATTGTTGAAATTGCAAGCGCCGTAAAAGCCGCTGGTGCCGATGGCGTGTCTGTAATCAATACCGTGCTTGGAATGGTGATTGATCAAAAATCTTTGCGTCCAGTTTTAGGTGGTCGAACTGGTGGACTATCTGGACCTGCGATCCGGCCAGTCGCAGTTAGATGTGTCTACCAAATACATGCAGCCCTGCCTGATTTACCAATTCTTGGTATGGGTGGAATTCGAAATGGAAAAGATGCGCTCGAATTTATCGCTGCTGGTGCAAGTGCAGTGAGTGTTGGTACTGCAACCTTTGGGGACCCGAGCGCTCCAATGCGTATTCAAAACGAACTAATTTCCGAAATCGAAAATCGCGGTTTTGAATCACTGACTGAAGTTATAGGTATCGCACATAAAGTAGGAGAGGAATGAAAGCGCCAATCGCCGTTGCCTTAGATGCTCCTAATTTGGAAACCGTAAAGGAGTGGTCTAGCGCTGCCGCGCCCTTCGTAGATGTTTTGAAAGTCGGCCTTGAAGTATTTCTGCGAGATGGAAGTGCAGCAATTGAAGTTATAAATCAGACAGATTGCAAACTATTCTTGGATCTGAAACTCCACGACATTCCAAACACTGTCAAAGGCGCATCATTAAGTGTTGCAAGATTCGCGCCAGATTTCTTGACGGTACACGCAAGTGGGGGACCAGCAATGATTTCCGCTGCTGCAAATGCCTTGCCAGAAACCAAAATTACTGCAGTAACAATTCTGACTTCGATGTCGCCAGAAGACCTAAAAGCAGTTGGTTTTGAAAAATCAGCAGAAGAACTTGCAGTTCGTATGGCGAAAATGGCAGTTGAAGCAGGAGCTCGGGCAATCGTTTGTTCACCGCATGAAGTTTCGGCAATCCGAGCGAATGTTCCTGCTGATATAACTTTGATTACTCCTGGAGTTCGCCCAGCAGGTGCTGACCTTGGCGATCAGTCTCGTGTTGCAACTCCTCAAGAGGCTATAGCAAATGGCGCAAATATTGTTGTAATTGGTCGTCCAATTACAGGCGCTACAGATATTGGTAAGGCCGCGATGGAAATTGCAGCGTCAATATGAGCGGAAAACTAATTGTTGTTTCTGGTCCTAGCGGAGTTGGCAAGTCAACTGTCGTTAGATGGATTCGAGAAAACAACTCTGATGTTTGGGTTTCGATTTCGATGACCACACGCAGTAAGCGACCAGATGAATTTGATGGTCGAGAATATTATTTCGTTGATCGGCAAGAATTTGAAAAAACTGTTGCGGATGGACAAATGCTTGAATGGGCTGAATTTGCTGGAAATCTCTACGGCACTCCAGCAGGGCCAGTTCGTGAAAAATTAGCGTCTGGTGCACATGTGATTTTGGAGATCGAACTGCAAGGAGCTCGGCAGGTTCGAAAACTATTTCCAGAGGCATTGCTCGTATTTCTGTTGCCACCGTCTTGGGAGGCTCTAGTTGAGCGCCTAACTGGGCGCGGAACCGAATCCGTCGAGGTAATCGAACGGCGGCTTGAGGTGGCTAAAGTTGAACTAGCTGCCGGCTCAGAATTCGACATTTCACTCATAAATCACAATGTCGAGACCACCGCCGGTGAGTTGTTAGACTTCGCCCGCTCTTAAGGCCCCGAATTTTGTGAGGTTCAATGTCCGGCACCACCGCTCGTCCAGAAGGTATTACAAACCCACCAATCGATGAACTAATTGAATTGGCTGGCACCAAATATCAGCTAGTGATTTACGCAGCAAAGCGTGCTCGTGAAATCAACGCTTACTACGGTCAATTGGAATCTGGTGCATTCGAAAACGTTGGACCTTTGGTAACTGCTGAACGAACCGAAAAGCCAATGTCGATTGCATTGCGCGAACTTGAAGCAGGAAAACTTCAATTCCGTCCTGCTGACGAAAACTAATGTCAACTGCCACCGGCAGCTCTCATGTAATTGTGGGAGTTACTGGTGGCATTGCTGCATTTAAAGCAGTTGAAACTATTCGCTTGCTCAGCGAAGCCGGCCACAATGTTGAAGTAATAGCAACAAATTCCGCACTTCAATTTGTCGGTGAAGCCACAATGGCCGCCCTCTCTGGAAATGAAGTTCATACAGATTCTTGGGCTGAAGTTCATAATGTTCCACACGTATCTTTAGCTAGAAATGCCAAAGCAATTGTGGTCGTTCCTGCAACTGCAGATTTCATCGCAAGACTTACCCACGGCAGAGCAGATGATCTGCTCACCGCAACCGTTTTGACGGCCACCTGCCCAGTAATTTTGGCGCCAGCAATGCATACAGAAATGTGGGATAACCAGGCCACCCAAGAAAATGTTTCCACTTTGAGAAACCGTGGAATTGTGGTGCTTGAACCAGCCGTTGGCCGACTAACTGGCGTCGATAGCGGTAAAGGTCGTTTAAGTGAGCCATCTGAAATTGCGTTGGCCGTTGATCATGCAATCAATCGCGAAGGAGAGTTTGCAGATCTTGCTGGAAAACACATCGTTGTAACTGCAGGTGGAACGCGCGAAGCTATTGACCCTGTCAGATTTATTTCCAACCGTTCTAGTGGCAAACAAGGATTTGCAATCGCAGCTGTGGCAGCGGTTCGCGGCGCTAAAGTGACTTTGATAAATGCAAATTCAACTCTGCCAGTTCCAGCAGGTGTAGACATTGTGAATGTTGAAAGTGCGATGGAAATGCGAAATGCAATTTTGCAACATATTGCCAAAGCTGACGCGCTAGTTATGGCAGCAGCGGTCGCAGATTTTAAGCCAACAGAAATTACTGAAACTAAAATCAAAAAGTCTTCGGGCGGACTCGAAAAAATTGAGTTAACTGAAAACCCAGATATTTTGCGAGAAGTGGTTCTACTCAAGAAACCAAACTTCACAATTATTGGTTTTGCTGCAGAAACTGGGGATGAATCGCAATCTGCTTTGGAATATGGCCTTTCAAAATTAGCCGCAAAAGGTGTTGACGCGTTGGTGGTAAACCAAGTTGGCAAAGACCTCGGTTTCGAATCCGATGAGAATGCCGTCACCATAGTCAGCCCCCATTTTGATACCATCACCGTTCCTACCTCTTCTAAGCGAAAAATTGCAGAAACTGTCTGCAATGTGGTCAAAAGCCTGTCGCTACGCATAAACAAGTAGCGCCACTCCTACACTCCGCGGGGTTTAAGAGAGGTATTTCGTGGCTAATCGCTTGTTCACATCAGAGTCAGTAACCGAGGGTCATCCAGACAAAATGGCCGACCAAATCTCCGATGCAATTTTGGATGATTTGCTAGGTCAAGATCCGAAAAGCCGCGTAGCTGTCGAAACTCTTTTAACTACTGGTCAAGTACACGTCGCTGGCGAAGTAACAACTGAGGGTTTTGCAGACGTTATGCAAATTGTTCGCAATGTGGTTTTGGACATTGGTTATGACTCATCTGTTAAAGGTTTCGATGGCAACTCTTGCGGAATCCAAGTTTCAATCGGAAAGCAATCTGCAGATATTGCCCAAGGTGTAGATACCGCATATGAGTCACGAGCTGAATCATCTGCAGATCCACTTGATGCACAAGGTGCTGGCGATCAAGGTTTGATGTTTGGTTACGCCGCAGCAGATACAACTAGTTTGATGCCTCTGCCTGTTCAACTTGCCCACACACTTGCGAAGCGCCTAACTGCGGTACGCAAATCAGGTGAACTTTCTTATTTGCGAGCTGATGGAAAAACTCAGGTGACAATCGAATACGACGGCAACAAACCAGTTCGGCTAGACACAATTGTGGTTTCTTCTCAGCACGCTGAAGAAGTGGATTTGGAAAAAACATTAATTCCAGAAATCAAGAAATACGTAGTTGAAGAAGTGCTCTCATCAAGCGAATGGCGCGACCTAGATGTTAAATCTCCGACAATCTTGGTAAATCCAACAGGTCGATTTGTGGTTGGTGGGCCTATGGGAGATGCGGGCTTGACTGGTCGAAAAATCATTGTAGACACATACGGTGGTATGGCTCGACATGGTGGTGGAGCCTTCTCTGGAAAAGATCCATCAAAGGTAGATCGCTCGGCAGCATACGCAATGCGTTGGGTTGCAAAAAATGTTGTAGCAGCTGGTCTTGCAACAAGATGTGAAGTTCAGGTGGCTTACGCAATTGGTAAGGCCCATCCAGTTGGATTATTTGTTGAAACTTTCGGAACGGGCATAGTGCCAGACGAACAAATCCAAGATGCGGTTTTGCAGGTATTTGATTTACGGCCGGCAGCAATCATTCGCGATCTCGAATTGCTAAATCCAAGTGTTGTTCAATATCGCGCCACTTCTGCGTATGGCCACTTCGGTCGCGAAAATGTAGCTTACGAACAATTGGTCCCGGGTACTCCTTGGATTACAAAGCCTTCTGTTTCAACCTTCACATGGGAACGTACTGATCGCGTTGATGCGCTAAAGGCGGCGTTGAAAGGCTAACCTGCCTAGCACTAGTCACAAACAAAGGGCAGACTTACCGCACTATGTTTAGTCAAAAGTATGCGCAAGTTATAGCGGATGTACCGCTTTTGCATGTCGATAGACCATTTGATTATGCAATTCCAGAAAATTTACTGCCACAAGTTCATGTTGGAAGTCGAGTCGGAATAAGTTTTGGTGGGCGAAAAGCCACGGGATTTGTTTCTGCAATCGTTGACACAACTGAACGTCCCGAAAAAGTGTCTGAAATTGAAACTGTAATTGATGGAATTGCTGTAGTGACACCAGAGATATTTGAAATATCTCGAGCCATTGCAGATAGATACATTGCAACCCAAGGTGATGTATTAGGTTCAGCAATTCCTGCACGCCAAGCTCGTACTGAATCCAAAATTCTAAACCATTTGCCAGTAGGAGCGAATCCGATTTCAACTGACCACATTTCTAGCATCAATTGGAATTTTTACTCGAATGGAAATTCTTTTTTGCATCGCCTTGAAAAAGGGGAGTTGGCTAGAGCAGGTTGTGTTGTAGGTCCTGGACATGATTCCTACCAACTCGCGGTGGATGCGGTGGTTGCAAGTCGCA
>JAHEEQ010000125.1 GCA_024640585.1 Micrococcales bacterium | reverse complement strand
GATTGATGCTGCGAGACTTGGTGGATATTTTGACTTTGACAGGAATGCGTCAAGGCACTGAGTCAATGAACCTCGAATGGAAGCACATTGAGTGGTATGTGGAAAAGGATGTGCGCTATCTACGCATATGGGTGTCAGGCAAGACAGGCGCAAGGTGGCTGATTGCCAAACACGAATGCGTGGATGTGCTGCGAAGGATTCAAGCCACACACCAAGACACAGCTGATATGGATTTGGATGATCTGCTGGCGCTGAGAATGCCCGTTAAATTGTTCAGGTTCCAAGATCAGCGCAAACCTTTTGAAATGAACAAGATATTTAGGCGCTTGCTGGAGGACTTGGACTTGGTAAAGGGACAAGCTGGCACAGACAGAACGCTGTACAGCCTGCGGCACACCTATGCCACGCAAGAATTACTGGCTGGACGTGACATCCACACACTGGCGCGGCAAATGGGCACTTCAGTTGTGATGTTGGAGCGACACTACTCAAAATTGACAGCCACTATGGCTGCGGAACAGTTAGCGTGAGGTGTCGTTTAACACGACACTTGTCCAACAAGAAAGCGTAAGTAGCCTGAAATAGACCCTATGCTTTACCATTTTTCCAAATTTATAATAACTTAATCTCATCAGATTAGAATTTTTGCATGCGGATAAATAAAGTGGAGACATAATGAAAAACAACTTGTTGTATGTGAAAGCATTGGAAATAACGCAGCGCAATGAGCGGCTTTACGATCGCTGGGAAAGCCACATCGCGGCATACATGGGAAAGCGATGGCCTGAAGGATTCGCTCTAGCACAAACGGTAACCGGCGAAGAACTGCCAACCGTTATGGAAATGGCGGACATGGGCGTTAAAGCAATTCCCGATGAAGAAAAATTTTTAAGTGATCTTCAAGAAGTTTTTCGCACATTAGCAAAAGGTTGCGAATTAAACATTTCAGGTAATTGGTGTTAATTCTGACGAAAAATTTAATTTATTCAGAGGACTAAAGCCATAAGTCAAAATTCGCATGGATTTAGAATCTTTTTTACGTATAAATCCACTCTACCTTGTGTAGAGCGAGATTAACAGATTACATCGCAAAGCAATCCCGCCAGTAAGTGGCGGGATTGAAGTTTCTAGCAACAAGGCATTGCTATTCTGATATGGCACAGATGGCAAAAGTATCGGGACGATCTTCGAGTCTCGCCATAATGTGTAGGAACTTACTTACTTCGCAGGGGCATGAATTAACTTCATACTCGACTAGTTCGTTTTCCATTGACATAGTTATTGAAAATTTTCCATTGAGTTCAGTGATAGTGTATTGCTCGTCATCCCATAAATAGCAGTCAAGAACAATGTCTAAAATTTCAAAAAGCGAATCAGCTTTATTGATATAAGTTTCGTCCTCATCAGACCACGCCCATGTGTACTTGGTCATAACATCACCTTGATAAGCCGTCTTTCGATAGCGGATTGCGTAT
This sequence comes from Micrococcales bacterium, assembly GCA_024640585.1. The sequence goes on along the minus strand of JAHEEQ010000125.1, from coordinate 7,242 downwards.
TGCCAGCATGAGATGTGACGTTTAACACGACACTAATTAATGCATCCAAAATATCTCGCGCACTACCTTTGCCTGTCTCAATAACTGCCAGCAACTGCTCATCACTGATACCCGTCAGGCCAGAATCGCTCAAAATACGCCGCGCCAATGGAAGCCAACTGCTCGCGGGTGCAGCATTGAATCCAATGCAATGACAACGACTGATGACGCCTGGCTCAATGTCAGTGAAGTTATTTGTAGTTAGTATGAACACGCAACCAGGAACGTTCATCACAGACTTCAGCATCTTCATTGCCTGATCATTCAGGTTATCTACCTCGTCAAGCATGTAGTAATGATGGCTTGCGCTGATGGGGTAAAGCCGTGCGTTGGAATCAATCTTCTCCAACAGCTTGACACCATTATTGCCCTGCTGCACTCGAACATAAAGGGTGTCTTGTTGGGCATCTGTTCCACTGCGTTGTAACTCCATCGCGTCTGGCAACAGCTTTGCGAGTGCGCTTTTTCCTGTGCCTGGGATTCCGTGGAGCAAAATGCCACATTTGCCTTCTGGAATTGGGAATGGGCGCTTGCCTGATACAAGTTGCTCAATCAAAGTTTTACTCTGCTCGTTTGGGAAAACAATGTCATTAATTAATTTAGGTCTGTAGGTTGTTTCAAAGTCTTTAGGGTTCCACATGGGGTAGTCCTTTTCTTGATAAAAATATTGAAATAAAAAAAGGGCAGCAAAATTGCTGCCCGTTATGGTTCAGGCATTGACCACAGCGGCTTGTACAGCTTCTGTAATAGCGTCTTGCTTGATTTGCTCGTCGTTAGCTGCCTGTACTTGAGCTGCAGCTTCTTTAACTTCGACCTTATTAGCGCTGTAGTGACATGCCAAAGCTGCATTCACCGCAGTGTCGTTTTCCACGACACTTCGAACAATGACGCTGCCGTCAGCTTGCCAAGTACCAATAAGCACAACAGCTTTGCCAATATTTCCAGCGTCGATCTTGCTGCCAAGTGCGCTACTTGAAAATACGCCCATACTTACGTTCTGCACAACTTGTGCACCCATGGCGGCTTTCTGTTTTGTAGTCATTGCATTGGGGGCTTTTGCCAATCGAATTTCTTCAACGCCACCTTGGCTGCTGATGAAGTCGGGGATATCAGCAATAGAGACGTCTTTAGCGAGAGCCGTACGCAACACGATGCCGTATGCACTGACTCGACGTCGGTCTGCACCAAAGACGCATTTGACAATCTTTACCAGCGTATGAGTGCCTGCGTTGAACTTGTAACCCTTTGTGTTGATGTAGTCAGTCAATCCTTTGCGAAGATTGCCGGCTTCATCTTCTGCGCCAGACATCGCTTTATAAGTTTGGTAACACTTTTGCAATAAGACATACAACTGTTCATTGTTTGTGCGATGCACCGTGCTTTCCCAAGCTTCACGTTCAACTGCGAGTAGCTCAAAATGATTGCGAACGCTTTCACCAGCTTTTGCTGTGGCAATTGCAGTGTCGTTTTGCACGACACTCGTAGCCATAGACTGTGCAAGCTCTGAGCCGTTTGTAGCTGTTGTAGATACTGAGGAAGTAACGATAGAGGTATTTGTTTGCATTTGGATTCTCCTTTAATGCTGGTTAATGGAGACCGCACCGCTGCGGCCATCGCTTCAACTTTTTTAGTGTTTGTTGCTGCGATGTATGAATTATCTGTAATTCAACAAATTAATTTATATAATTCAAATACTACAAATTATTTGTTGAAATTTATATGCAAAAAAAATTACCTTGGAGTATGAGAGGTGGCGATTTTTCGCAATCAGGATGGCACACCGAACCAACTGCGGCTTACCAATTAATGTTTGAATTTTTGGTTCTCAGTCCAAGCTATGAATTAGCAAGAAAAGCAAGAGCAAACAAACTCACAAAAGAGGAATCGGAAAACTTGCCACAGGACTTCGATAAGGTTCTTGCCACATACGACTTGCTCGGCAATGTGAACTGCATTCTTTTTCGTCAATGGTGGCTAAAGCGTGGATTGCATGTGTTTGGCAATCCATACAACAAGCCCAAGTTGCATCAAATTGCTCTTATTGAAAATGGAGAGTCAACTGAAGTTGAAAAAATAAGTCAATCACTTAAGTCCAGTTACGTTGAAGCTCGTCAAGCAGAGGGACTGTCGGCGGCATTAATAGTTTCAATACCACTCGGATTGAAGAGGAGTGAAATACTCAAGAAGTTTCGCAATCTATTGGACGAGCACATACACAAAGATATTGGAAAAAATGAACAACCCAAAATTAAATTAATGGGTAAGCGATTTCATATCAATGCAATGGTTAAAGGCATACGACTTCTGTGGTTTAAAGCTGCAAAGCCAAATTGGGAATTGTGGAGACTCGGAGCGAAAGCGCGTTTAAGTAGCAGTTACTCTAGCGTACTTAATCCAACTGCAGAAAGGAAAACACATGATGCAATCGAAATGGATGATCGAATAATCATGGGGAAAATTACACACCGAGCACTAAAGCGATTTGAATTAATTGCTGAGAACGCCGCTCGTGGAAAATTTCCATGTACAGAACCAGTTGATTGCGCTGAGTTTAAATATGAGGCTTTAGCGATGCGATTGAAGTTGAACGCAAAGTGGAGTAGAGAATACAAAGAAGCTTGGATTGAAAAGAACAAAAAGAAAGCATCATCCTCAAATTAGCTCTACTGCATTACGCTTCATATCATCATGGACATCAATGTAGCGTTGGGTGACTGCAATACTTCTGTGTCCTGCCAAACTAGCTAAGACACGAACTCCAATACCTTTGGAGGCTAGATTGGTGATAAAGCTACGGCGCATGCTGTGACTACTTGCACCATCAATACCCGCCTTCTTAAAAAGCCAATAAAAATGTTGTGTCATTACATTGGCTGTAAATCCTCTGTGTCCTGCAGTGATGAAAAGCGGGTGTTTTAGATTTAGTGGATTTCGTTGATTTAAATAATGTTGTAGTTCGACTCTGAGCTTTTCTGGGAAAAATACAGTGCGTGGATGGCGCCCTTTGGTTTGCGCAGCTGAAAGTCTCACTTCGGCTTTGACTGAACCGTTAGCGTTCATGACATCGCCTACGCTGAGACTGGCAATTTCTGATACCCGCATACCAGACCACATTCCAGTTAGTAACATCACTCGATTTCGCAGAGCGAAATTTTGCCTATCGATGTAAGTTAGAACTTGCTCTAGTTCTGCTGGTGTGAGTGTTTTTGCTTGTGACATCTCGTTTTTCACTTTCTTAAATAAAAACGCATGCACAAGTGTGTTTTCTTACACAAATTTCCGCGACCTGAAACCCGATAACTTATCGGGTTAAAAATCATCAATGAAATCAACGCGGTTAAGAAAATAGTAATTTTCTTTGGTGATTTAGTTTCCGGCGTGATGTGGGAGATGCGCCACAACTAAGCTGAGTAAAAAGTTTTAAACAGCCCTGTAGCGTTTTTCAATAGCGCCAGCTACTCAGGTTGCTGAAGAGTGAAGATCGCAGCGCATAGCTTTGATTAATGCTTAGTTATGTAGGCTGAGTAAGCTTTGCAAGTTGCTGGCGCTTTTTTGCGATTGCTTTGCGAGCCCTTGTCACTTTGACGGTTGTTGCTAATTGCTTTTCTTGCCTTTTCAGCGAATCAACCTGTGCTTGAGCAGGGTCTAAAGGTTTTAGTGGCTTGATGCCAACAATTTCTTCTACTTTCATTTCTACCCCTTCAACCAATTAAAACTGGAGGAGCAGAAAATTCAAAATCTTTCTGAGCATATGCAATTCCAAGAGCGCCAATAACTTGCTTTCGAATGACATGACTTGCTGTTGGCATGTCTTGCATTCGTCTTGCAATTTCAGTTGCCATCATGTCGATAGACCTATGCAGTTCCAGTGATGAGCTTTTCCGATTGTGTTGATTTATTACTTCTGCCAGATGAAATAGTGCATTTGTCGATATCTCCAGTCCTTGTGCAGTGATGCTTCCGAAATACCCTTCACTCATTCCGCAATAACTGCTAAATTTTCTTGCTGTCATGTTGGGCATTGATGCACATAAGTGTGCATATATTTGTTGTGTAAAACTCATTTAATATTCCTTCATATGTATGGTTCGCTCTGCGAACCGCAGTTCTCATTGCGCTTCAGGCTCAGCCTTCGCTTAATTTCAACTGCATATTTTTATTAGATTCATGCTTAAGATGAACTAATTAATCTTGAGATATTCACTAGGAATCCATATGCCACGCCTAGCGGCGCGGCGACATTCACTGAGGTGATTCATACTGCATATGCACAACCAGATTGAACTGGGAAAGGCAGGTTTTGCGATCTCCTTTTATGTGCGTGTCCTTACGCTAGCAACGAACGGCTTATGCAGCAGCCATTGTTCGTGCCTTGTGGGGTACTCTTACGAGCGTGGCCTCCCACTCACTTTTTCTCAAGCACATCGTGCTTGATTTCAACTTGTAAGACATTGCAAACGTTACTCTCTGGAACGAAAGTCGTTTAAAGCATCCCTTGCGGGGTAGTGCAATGAATCAGTGCAACAAGCTACACCTTCTTTACCGTCTCACATCAGAACGGACTTAGCAGCACAGTTCAATCGGCGTGCAACCTTCATCTTGTTTCGTATAACTTATTTATACGAATAAGACATTGATGCGCAGATATGTTGGAAATTTCAGCGGAATTACGCACATCACTGTCGTGTAAAACGACACCTTGACCAATGACCCGCCAATATGAACGGACTCTGGTTGCTCTTCCACCCCACTCGACAACAAAATTACCTGTGCTTTATCAACATCAGAAAGGAAAAGCACATGGCTACACTATCAACTCTCAAACTCAGCGCAGCTGCAAAACCCGCTGACATTCCCGCCGTACAAGTTCGCCGCAACAAGCTGGTAAAACGCTTGTGGGAGCAATGTGAATTAGCCCGAGCCCACCAAGCAGGTACCACATTCGCACCCATCAAGTTCCGAAGTGTCGTGGAAAACGACACTGGCATACGCAGACAAGTGGAAACGCCCAAGCGAGTCAAGCCTTGGTGGTTTGTCACGGACGCAGGTAAACTGGCTTTGTCAGTGCGCTATGGCACCCGAGTGCTGGAACTTGCCAAGGGCAAAGTCTCAGTGGAAGTTGGCACGGAAAAGGACTTGGTGCCAACATTGGAGCTAATCAAAACTGCTGTTCTTAACGGAGAGTTGGACACACAGATTGACGCTGCCGCCAACAAGCTGCGAGATGGCTTTGCTCAGTAAATGCTTTTAAGTGGACAAAGGCGCAAATAGCGCCTTTGTTCTAACATCGTCCCGTGACTGGACGATTGATTCTTGCGCATCCTTGCTTAAAAATCTAGCAGGATAGGCGATTGGGTTGGCTCAAATTTAAATTCTATAAAGTACTTTATCGCAATGACAAGATATATGAAATGACGTCTGCCCTTGCTTTTGCATCAGAGAGGCCGTCGTATTTCATTTTTCCACCACTGACAACTTTTCTGGGCTGCGCAATGTAAGAATCTATTTTTTCAGCTGTCCAAGTTATACCCATTTGTTTCATAGCGTCAGAGTAACCAGCGTAGTCAGTCAATGAGCCCGCTTGTCGTCCGTTGAGTCCAATCAAGCTTGGCCCTTTTTTATTTTTCCCACTGGCGCTGTGACAATCCCCACATTCCTCAGCAAAGATCTCAGCGCCTTTTTTGGGGTTTCCTTGTGCCCAAACGGTTGGCAAGATTAAAAAACCACACAAGGCGATGATGTTTATTTTTTTCGATTTCATATTAATTCCTTTTTAAATGGCAGTCCACAAAAAAAACATGGCCGTGTTGTTATCGCTTGCACGTCGTGTATTTCCGTCACCATTCAAATAGGAAGTTCCACCCATGAATTTTTGGTAGCCTGTGTACTGAATTCCTAAACGAATATTGGCAAGCGGTGAACCCCAAGAGCCATCTTTGCCCCAAGGTGTCCAATCGGCTTGCAACACATAACCTCGCGTTGTTGGGAAGCCATTAATGGAGTTGACATAGTGAAGTGAATCGCTGCTGCCTCGGGTGTTGAACAGACCCACTGTAGTTCCCCACGTGTTGTTGTATTGGTAGGACGTACTGAGCTTCAACTGCTTCAAGTTATTTCGCAGGTGGTCTGCCTCATCGATGACACCGTTCGTGAAGTTCAGCTTTTGCCTTTCCCAGGTATAGCTTGAATTGACAGAAACAATGTGTTTTCTATTGCCGAGAAATTGATAAGAAGCGTCAATTCCATAATCATGATAACCATCAGCAACGCCTAAGTTTGTTCGGTCAGGTTGAACGTTTGCGCCAAAGCCAAACAGGCCAACTGAATAATTGTCACGTTTATTGTCTTGAAAATAAGCCAGACGTCCGTAGCGACCGAGCCCTTTAAAAGCACCCATGTCGCTGCCGTTAAATGCCTTAAGTGCTTTGGCTGAAATACTGTTGTAAAGCCCAAACTCGCCGTAGAAATGGTCGTTGTACATGGCATAGGCATTTGCCCCCCAAACAGCGCCGCCCAAGCTTTCCATCAACGGCGCCGGGCCAAAGCCTGCGTTAAAGTCTGATGCGGTGTATGGGAAGCGCCACTGACCCACGGTGTGAAACGGGTCGGTCAAAGTGGGGTTGTTGTTAAAAGAAAGACCTAGTGTGGTGTCTTTCCCTGCAAGAGTCAAAGTTTTGACATACCTGACATCCAATTGGTCTAGGCCCCATTTGCGCTCGATGCCGGAATAAGTTGCCTGCACAAATGAGCCGACATTTTCAAACAAACGTCCCGCCAAGAACACAGAGCCTTCCTGGACGGCCGTATTGTTGTTCGGTTTGAAATTCTCCAACGTATCAGCTTCACTTGCGTTCTTTGCAGTTCGCGTCGTGTTGGCCACTAACATACCAGAGAGTGGGACCTTTCCTGATGACCCGTCACTGTCGACATAACCACCAATTTTGAAGCGCATGCCAAAGGGTGTTAACTGGGGACCAAAAGCGCCTACGTGACATGAAGCGCACTCAGCGCCGGTTTGGCGCGCATAGCTTGGCACTGCATTGGCGATGTTTGGCAATAATGAAGAAAGCAAAATTGAAACGAGTCCAATGGCAATCTTCATGGATTTAACCGAGGTTTTGAGGGTCGCCCAAACACAAGGTACTTTGTCAAAAAAATTCATTTTGATTTGAATCCAAAAATTAATCATGGAAATATTCTCAA
>JAHEEQ010000118.1 GCA_024640585.1 Micrococcales bacterium | reverse complement strand
ATTATGAATGTAGCAATTGCAATCCAGAGCAACACTTTAGGCAATTGATTTGCAATCCCATTTTGCGAGTCAGTGAAGTCTGCAGCGCCACCACCGACAATTGCTCTAGCATCTAGAGCTCGAATTTCGGCAACTTGATCCATCGACTCATAGGTGCGAGATGCAAGGGTGCTGATGGCTCGAACGCGAGTGTAATTCTCTGTTTCCATCTTGGTACTTGGCCAGCCAAACTCTGGTCCAAGTGGAGTGAAAACTCCATCTGCAAAAACCCCTGCTTGGGTTTCAACGCGAGTTATATCAGTGCGCTTTGAAAGATTTGTTGCAAATTCCGTTACGTCTGCATCTGAAACATTTGATTTGAACATTACTTCAATAGGGGTGGATTCTTTTGAAGTGAAGTTGTCACGTAACACTTTAGAAGCGATTGCAACTGGATGCTCTTTGGCTAATACTCGATCATCTATTTGACTAAATACAGCAGTCTGCAAAGGCAACATCATCGAGATCAGCATTGCAAGTGTTGCAGAGACAGTTATCCACGGATGACGCATTACAAATCGTGCAACTCGCGACCAAATTCCTTCATCTGAAGGAGCCAGCTGTCCACGGCGCAATCTAAATTTATCGATTGACCCACCAAGAACTCGCAAAGCTGCAGGGAGCAATACAAGTGCCCCCACGATTGCCGACAAACAAACTAAAACACCTGCATAAGCAAATGATTTGAGAAACTCTTGTGGAAATAACACGAGTGAACCCAAAGTTATTGCAACAGTGAAACCTGAATACATAACAGTGCGACCTGCAGTGTGAACCGTGTTCTTTACAGCCGTTTCGATGTCGCGTCCAAGTTTTCTTTCTTCGCGGAACCTATTTACTACTAGAAGCGAATAGTCGATTCCTAAACCGAGTCCAAGACCTGTAATTAAGTTCAACGAAAACACACTGACTTCAGTGAATTGAGCAACTGCCCAAATGCCGAAGATTGCACCCAATATAGAAGTGAGGCCAACTATCAGAGGCATACCTGCTGCAACCGCGGTACCAAAGATGAAGAGCAACAAAATCATTGTCAAAGGGATGCTGACAGTTTCGGCAAATTTAATATCTTCTGTAATCTGACCATTGATACCATTCAAAATTGCACCAGTGCCGCCAAGATAAATATCTACACCATTTAATTGCGTAGGTAGTACATCGTCAATTTTTCTTGATAATTCATTTTTGCTATCTAACGAGTCTCCACTCAGGTAGATCATGACAAGACCCAGACTTGAGTCTTTGCTTTTAAATTGCGAATTCAATTGAGATTGTGGTGCAGTCCAATATGAATTTACTGAATCAACACCATCGACTGATTTAATTTTCCCGAGCACTTTTGAATAAGTCTGGATTGCTTTAGGTTGATCAGCAAAACCTTCGATTCCAGGTTTTCCCATTACAAGAGTTAGGTACGGTTCTTCAACTTTAAAATCATCAGCAATGATGTCCCAAACTTTTGCGCTATCACTGGATTGGTCGCTGTACCCACCACCTGAAAGCGAAGGGATGATGCTCATTCCGAATATGCCAGCAATGATGAAAATAGCAGATGTAACGACGAGCACAATTTTTGGATGATGCACTGTTGCGTGTGCAATTTTGCGAAACATTTTGACCCTAATCTTTGGCTTTTAGAAAAGCTCTTGTGAAATCGAATTGCTCATCAAACCCAATAGCCTGATACATGGCTAATGCTCCCCGATTTGTTGCCCTCACGCCCAGGTGAACTGTCTGCGCGCCAAGAGCAAATAGCTCTTGTGCGGTTGTGAGTGTGACCAAACTCCCAATCCCCTGCCGACGAGCAGATTCCGCTGTTGCCACTGAAGACACAACATAAGTTCCGGTTTGCCACTGAACTCCGGCTGCCACACCAACGATTTCTTTTTCGAAATTTCTAGCAACTACCCAAAATAAAATTTCATGATTTCCTGGAAATACAGATGATTCTGGGGCGTTTAATTGCAGAAATCTTTGAATTTCTGAATTGAAACTATCATCACGAATAATTGAAACATTTGATGCCACACTTTTTGGCGGGAACGGTTTGGTTCGTCGCATCCAAACTACATCGCGAGAGTTTTCAAAGTTGAGTTGTTTTGCGATTTCGGTCGGAATGGAAATCATGGTCGCGACATGGCCGAGAGCAGCGGCGTCATTTAGAACCTTTGCATATTCCAACAATGAAAAATCGCCGGCACCAGAGAGCCAAATTTGATCTTCGGCGTGCGCTAAAGAAAATACTCCATTTTCCGTTTGCCAACCACAAATAAAAATATGTGGCATAACCATTGCAATTTGATTCCAGTGTGCAACTGTTTTGAAATCTTCCCAAGTATCAATGCGTTTCATAATCACCAAGGCCTAGGAGCTGTCAATATCGTGGCCAATCCAAGCAACATCATTACTCCGCCGCCAGTTGAACGCATCACAACGAGTCGTTTTGGTGTAGAAGAGAGCCAATCGCGAGCAGTTCCAGCAAGAAGGCCATACATACTGTCAAAAGTGAAACCAAGTACGCAGAAAACTGCGCCAAGTGCGAATAGCTGAGAAGTAACCGACGAATATTCTGTATCAACGAAATGCGGAAGAACAGCAGCAAAGAAAACAATTACTTTTGGATTCAAAATTCCAACCACAAAACCTTGTTTGACTGTTGTCAACTTGCTTGGAGCATTTCCCGACACAGCCACAATCGATTCCGCAGTTGCAACTCGATGACGAATTGCGTCAATGCCCAAGTAGATGATGTATGTGCCACCAATTATTTGCACAAGCGAATAGAGCAGATCTGAATTTTGCAATATTGGTCCAAGCCCAAGTGCAACACCGATACTAAGAACGAACACTCCAATTGTGTTTCCCAATACTGTGAGAACAGCAATTGTTCTCCCCCAAGAAATTGCACGGGCGATTGTGAATAAAACGCTTGGGCCAGGAATCAAAATAATCGCGATAGCAGAAATCACGTATGGAATTACGTGCTGAGGGGCGATCATTGAAACTCCCTAGGGATACCCCTGGGGGTATACTTAATATGTGTCTGAATTTTACGCGAGGGAGATAAAGAGCTTCTCGAGCTTTTCCATGGCGTCTGTGTCATTGCCCTTGCCAGTTACGCAAGTACGCAATCCACCAGCAACCAATCTAAAACTTGCTTTGTCCATGGCTTTTCGAACCGCAGCCAATTGGGTCACAACATCGGCACAATCGCGCCCTTCTTCAAGCATTCGAATAACGCCACCGATTTGGCCTTCCGCCCGCTTCAGGCGCTTGATCACTTCATCTGTGGTTGGTTCATCTAGTTCCATGGAGTTTCCTTCCCAAACTAGTTCAAAGTCTACCCCCAGGGGTATAGCAATTAAGGAGTACAAATGACAACACCTGTAAAAGTTGCGATCATTGGCGGAGTCGCTGGTGGTATGTCGGCCGCTACTCGCCTTCGCCGGCTAGATGCGCAAGCGGAAATCACAGTCTTCGAGCGCAGTAGTTATGTCTCTTATGCAAACTGCGGACTGCCTTACTTTCTAGGTGGAGTCATCGACGAGCGTGAAAATCTTTTGCTACAAACTCCAGAGTCACTTCATGCAAGATTTGAACTTGATGTTCGGGTGAAACATGAAATTACATCAATTGATCGCGAATCGAAAACGTTATCTGGGACAAATCTTGCAACTGGTGAAAAATTTAGTCAAAAGTACGACTACCTGATATTGAGTCCAGGTGCATCAGCGATTAAGCCACCGATTCCTGGAATTGAAAATTCCTTCACTTTGCGAACTGTTGAAGATGTGGACACTCTGGTGTCTCAAGTTGCAAAGCAACCAAAACATGTCACGGTGATTGGTGCCGGATTTATCGGAGTTGAGACTGCAGAAAATCTCCGTCATAGAGGCATCAATGTTTCATTAATTGAAGCTGCCCCTCAAGTACTCGCACCATTGGACATTGAACTTTCCAATTTGGTTGCAAAAGAGATCCGCAAGCATGGTGTCGATTTACATTTGTCTGCAGCCGTAACAGAGATTTCGCCAACCAGCGTGAAATTGAATAATGGACTTGAGATTTCGACTGAACTCGTAGTCCTTGCAATTGGTGTAAAGCCTGAAACTTCACTCGCGCTAGCAGCTGGCCTTGAGATTGGACCTCGTAGCGGCATCAAAGTGAATGAATACCAGCAAACTTCTGACCCAAGTATTTATGCGGTTGGTGATGCTGCTGAAAAAATCGACGCACTTGATAACTCTTCAACATTAATCCCGCTTGCAAATATTGCGAATCGCCATGGCCGTGTTGTCGCAGACCACATATGCGGACATGCTGTACGACCCGTAGATGCAATTGGCTCTGCAATTGTCAAAGTCTTTGATTTAACTGTTGCAACCACGGGTTGGAACGAAAGAAAACTCAAAGCAGCTGGAAAAGATTTCAAATGCATCCACACGCATCCAGGTTCACACGCTGGCTACTACCCTGGCGCGACCAGTATGCATATCAAATTAATTTTCGATCCAACTTCCGAAATGATTCTTGGTGGTCAAGCAGTTGGAATTGACGGAGTTGATAAACGAGTCGATGTGATTGCCACAGCAATGCGCGCAGGAATGAAGGTAAGTGAGCTAGCAGATTTGGAACTTTGCTATGCCCCGCCTTTCGGATCGGCAAAAGATCCAATCAATATGCTCGGATATATAGCCGACAACATGATTAATGGCGAAAGCAAAACTGTTCAGTGGTACGAAATTGCAGAAATGCAAAATGCTGGGATAAAAGTTATCGACGTGCGTACTGAAAAGGAATTCGCTGCTGGCCATATTCCAGGTGCTATGAATATTCCAGTTGATGAACTGCGTGCTCGTATTGCCGACATTCCAAAATCGAAATTAGTCATCAACTGCCAAGTGGGTCAACGCGGCCATACAGCAACAATGTTGTTGAACGAACTTGGTTTTGATGCGGCAAACCTTGATGGTGGGTATGTAACCTGGAGTGATGCTCAAACCGCCTAAGGTTTCGCCGTGGCGATTTTGATTGATTACCCATACTGGCCGAGGTGGGACCGTATGTGGTGTCATCTAGTTAGTGATGAATCCTTGGAAGAGTTGCATGAGTTCGCTCGAGAGCTTGGAATTCCTGAACGTGGATTTGGTGGCGATCATTACGACGTTCCGGCTGAATATAGAGAACGTGCTATTTCATTGGGTGCCGTGGAAACTGACTCCCGTGAAATTGTCCGCCGCCTAATTGCTTCGGGCTTGCGAAAACGCATTCACCATCAACCATAGCTACTTGTAACGCTTAGAAATTTTCTTCTCAACAATAAATGTGTAAACCGGAATAGTTCCAGCCAAGATGTTTAGAAAGAGTTCTTTGTAACTCCACTTTGCTTTAAGGCCTAGATCGATGGTCACGAGCGTGTAAACCATGAAAATCCAACCATGCGCCATCCAGCCATATGAAATCCAGGCATCGTGATGACCCAAGATATATTTGAAGGGCAAGCCGACGAATGTCATCGTCGCAAGGACTGACCCTGTAAATAGTGCCATGAATCGGTAGCGCGAAACCGCAACTTGAAGTTCACGTAATTTGAATGCGTCGTTCATAAGGACTCCTAAATCAGGCTTATTCTAATTTGTACTTTTCGCGTAATTCGTCGCGAACAAATCTGGTGTAGATAAAAATTGCAAATGCCGCAAACAGCCACCACTGCCACGCATAGAAAAGATTTCTAATGTCTATTCCAACCGGTGGCAAAACAATCAAGTTTTCAGGTACGTCGCGCGTAATCAATACATAGCCATCTCGAACATTAGATTTCCAGCGAATTACAAGATCATCAGTATTTATGACCGCAACCGCTGGAGGTTTGTACGTCGCAGGAAGTTGGGCGAAATCTTGAGCAGGCTGAATTCTGCCAACCCAAGTTTCGCCACCGGATTGGAGTTCGCAGTAGTTCGCAACACTTGCGAGTGCGATTAGCGAATTATCTACGAGGCGAATTGCAGCAACGGTCCAATCAATCCCTTGTGAAGGAATTTCATTTTTGAATTTTGCATCGCAAACTAATTCGCCATTAATTTGCACTCTTTGTCCATAGTACTTTTCTGGGACATACTTGCCGAGAGTAGAAACCTTGTTCAGATTGATCACTCGCGCATTTAGTATTTCTTTTTCGACATCAGCTCTATAAGCCCGGCTGTATTGCCAGACGCCTAAAGCCGCAGTTGCGATAAGCGCTACTAACGCTAAAAATGTCGCAATAAGAATTCGCTGGCTTGCGCGAGTCATCAAAATTATTTTTCGTCTTTATGTTTCTTATCAAGATTCTTAAGGCGTTTATTCATGTTGCGCCAAAGCAATCCGACTGCGATAGCCATTGCTAAAAAGAAAACGCCGCCAAGCCAACCTGCAGTGAAATTATCGATTGGCACATCCGAGACATCCATGCGAACACCTATAAACATTTCAACTCCAAATCAGAACGAATGAGCCAATTTTGCTCCTAATGGCATATAGGCGCGCAGTTCGGGGTAAATTTCACCCAAAGTTGGAGGTAGGTATGGCGGTATCGCGGGCAAACGTCCCAGTCGAACTTCATGAACGCTATGGCCTAAAACCTCGAAATCCAATTATTCAAATCGCAATCTGGTTAATTGCGCTTTTGTCTTTCGGCTACTTATTTTTGCAAGTCACGAGCCGTCAAAACTCTGATGTAGAAACCAGATTGATTTCTTGGCAAGTGAAAAGTGAGACTGCGGTAAGTATCACCTGGACGGTTTATCAAGCGGAAAACTTGCCAGTGGTCTGCACCCTCAAAGCTCAGGACTCAGACCAGTTTGATGTTGGCTTTGCGATATTTAAGGCTACGAATACAACTTCAATTTCGAAATTCACTCAAAACTTGAAGACTTATTCGGGTGCATATGCGGTTTTGACTCCAACTTGCGAACTTAATGAAAATCGCCTGCTTGGGCCACATTTTCGCCCAGGTCTACTCCCACCAGCGCAAGAAGCACCGTTATTTGCGCCGTGGCAGTGGGTTTCGTAGCGGTTGCTACCTTTACGCCATTGTTTTTGAAAGGCTCTAGAAATGACAGAACACACCACTTGGCTCACCCAGGCTGCCTACGATCGCTTAAAGGCTGAACTAGACGAACGAAAAGGTGCGGTTCGTGACGAAATCATGCTTCGAATTACTGCTGCTCGAGAAGAAGGTGACCTCAAAGAAAACGGCGGTTACCACGCAGCTCGTGAAGAGCAAAGCAAGAATGAAGGTCGCATTTCGCACCTTGAACATCTTTTAGAGCATGCCAAAATCGGAACTCCAGAGGTTGCAGATGGCGAAGTTCATATTGGACGCGTGGTAACTGTTGAATTTGGAGTCGATGACACGGAAACTTATTTGGTTGGATCTGCAGAAGAAGCCAGCCACTCAACCCATCCAGTGATTAGCCCGCAATCCCCTCTCGGTCAAGCATTAATTGGCAGAAGAATTGGTGATGAAGTTAGTTACGAATTACCGAATGGTCGGGTTGCAAACGTTGTAGTGGTTGACGTTCAAAACCACTAATGAACAATCCACTTCAGGTACTGCGCAATCGTGTTCCGCTTTTACGCGAGCTTCCAATTGAAGTAACTTCTGTAAGCATGGTCGCATTTTGTGTGGCTTTGGGTTTTGGAATTGTTGCACCTGTAATTCCCGCATTTGCCCGAGAGTTTGGAGTTAGCGCATTTGCTGCAAGCTCGGTGGTTTCGGTTTTTGCAGGAATGCGATTGGCCGGCGCACCACTTGCCGGAAAGTTTGTGGATTTGATTGGCGAACGTCGCACGCTTTCATTTGGTCTTGCAATTGTTTCAATTAGTTCATTCACCGCAGGCCTGTCCCAAAACTTTTGGCAATTACTTGTATTGCGTGGACTAGGTGGACTTGGGAGTGTGGCGTTTTCGATCGCTTCTATGGCAGTAATCATTCGCGTTGTTGAACCGGGACTTCGCGGAAGGGCTTCAAGTGCATGGTCTGGCGGATTCTTACTTGGCGGACTTGCAGGCCCTGCAGTTGGTGGTATTTTCGCAGCGATTTCTTTGCGTGCACCATTCTTTGTTTATGCAGTCACTTTGGTCTTTGCAAGTTTGGTTTCGTGGTTCAGTTTAAGAAATGCCCATTTAACTGAAAGTGTTGCAACATCTGAACAAGTGGGCACATGGTTTGATGTCTTAAAGGCATTCAAGAATCGTGCATACGCCGCGGCAGTTGGAGTAAATTTCACAAACGGTTTTGTGCGCATGGGAATCTTGAATGCAATTGCGCCGCTTTTTGTTGTGGAGGCACTAAATAGCCAAGTGAGTCTTGCAAGTACTGGCTTCTTATTCAGCGCAATCGGGCAATTCATATTGATTTCCAAAGCCGGACATTGGGCCGACTTCTACGGACGTAAACCCGTATTAATTGCGGGCACTCTCTTGTCTGGTCTTGGGATGATCACTATGGGTGGTATCGAAAATATATCGGCGTATTTTTTAGCGATGTTTGTGCTTGGAGTTGCAGGAGCATTCCTGTCGTCTGCAACACCTGCCGTTCTTGGCGATGCAACTGCCGGACAGCCGCGTGGGCCAGTTATTTCTGCGTATCAGATGTCCTCTGACCTCGGCGGCATTTTTGGACCGGTTTTTGGCGGTTGGCTACTCGATTTTGCATCTAGAAATTATGGGGAACAATATTCATT
>JAHEEQ010000116.1 GCA_024640585.1 Micrococcales bacterium | reverse complement strand
AATAAAAAACCCGCCGAAGCGGGTTTTTTGAGTAGCCCCGACGGGATTCGAACCCGCGCTACCGCCTTGAGAGGGCAGCGTGCTAGGCCACTACACAACGGGGCCGCGATGCGGTTTTGGACTACATAAAATGCACAAAATGCATTTCGCTGGGGTACCAGGACTCGAACCTAGACTAGCTGAACCAGAATCAGCTGGGCTGCCAATTACCCCATACCCCAAGGGTGAATTCGCGGCGGAGTGTATCCGACCACATGAGTGCCTCTGAAATTCGATTAACGGATGCCAGCGCGAATACGCGAGAGAGAACGCTCTTTGCCGAGAAGTTCAAGACTTTCAAAAAGCGGTGGTGAAACCTTGCGGCCAGCAGTTGCGAGGCGAACCGGTCCAAATGCAAATTTAGGTTTTAGGCCAAGATTTTCGATCAAAGCAGTTCGCAATGTGGCTTCGATCTGTTCAGTGGTCCATGTATCTAGATTTTCGAGTGCATTAGCAGCAGCTTCAAGTGCTTGATTGGTTTCACTATTTAGATTCGCAAGTTCTGATTGGTCTATAGCAAAAGCGCCAACACCTGCTGTCACATCGCTTGTGATACCTGCATCTTTTGTAAACAAGAAGCCGAGCATTAGTGCGCCTTGTCGCAAAGTCTCCATGCGTTCTTGGACAAGTGGAACTGCCTTTTCTAGAACTTCGATTTGCGCATCGGTTGGTTTTTCTGGAAGCAAGTTTTCGGTTTGCAAATATGAAACCAATCGCTTTGCAAGGTCTGCTGAATCAAGTGCACGAATCCAGTCGCCGTTGATTGATGTGCACTTTCGCAAATCGAATCGAGCTGGGTTTGCACTTACTCGAGTTACGTCAAATGCTTTTGCCATCTCTTCCATTGAGAAGAATTCTTTGTCGTCACCGATTGACCATCCAAGTAGTGCAAGGTAGTTCAGCAATCCTTCTGGAAGATAACCTTCAGCGCGATACATCAGTAGTGCTGATTCAGGATCTCGTTTCGAAAGTTTTTTGTTTCCCTCACCCATTACATATGGAAGGTGACCAAACAACGGCATCTTGCCACTGCCAACACCAATTTCAGCAAGTGCCGCGTGCAATGCGATTTGACGTGGAGTTGATGACAACAAATCTTCACCGCGCAAAACATGGGTGATGTTCATCAACGCATCATCGACTGGATTAACAAGTGTGTACAGCGGTTCGCCAGTTGCGCGAACTAAAACATAGTCAGGTACGTGTTCTTTTGTGAAAGTTAAATCTCCGCGCACGAGATCTGGCCAAGTGAAGTCGTGGCCAGGCATGCGAAAACGAAGTGCAGGTTTTCTGCCTGCTGATTCGAATTCTGCAATTTCAGTTTCACTCAAAGTGCGGCAACGTCCGTTGTAGCCAGGAGTGGTTTTGGCTTCACGTTGGGCTTCACGTTGTTCTTCAAGTTCTTCAGGTGTGCAATAGCAGTGATAAGCGTGACCGCTCTTCAAAAGTTTGTTTGCAACATCTTTGTAGATGTCCATACGTTCAGATTGGCGATATGGTCCATGCGGTCCGCCAACCTCAGGGCCTTCATCCCAGTTCATTCCCAGCCATCGAAGCGAATCGAGCAGCATGTCGTATGACTCTTCCGAGTCACGAGCACTGTCTGTGTCTTCGATGCGGAATACGAAAGTTCCACCTGTATGGCGGGCATACGCCCAGTTGAAAAGTGCTGTGCGCACCATTCCTACGTGTGGATTACCTGTTGGGGATGGGCAGAAACGAACTCGAACATCACTCATAATGCACCTAGATTAGCGGTTAGGCAGGTTCGACTGTGTTGATGATCTCGCCAATTCCTGAAATCACACACTGAACCACATCGCCATCAACAATTGGCGAGACGCCTGCAGGAGTGCCAGTCAAAATCACATCTCCTGGGAGCAAGGTCATCATTTCCGAGCACCATGAGACGAGAGTTGCAACATCATTGACCATAAGGCTGGTGTTTGCATCTTGTTTGAGCTCATCGTTTACATAAGTTTTTAGATTCAAGTCGTTCGGATCTACATGCGTTGCAATCCATGGACCGAGTGGCAGAAATGAATCAAACCCTTTCGCGCGGGTCCACTGGCCGTCTTTCTTTTGAATGTCGCGTGCACTAACGTCGTTTGCGATTGTGTAACCGAAAACATAATCAAGCGCCTCGTCTTTGCTGATGTTTTTGGCAGGTCGCGAAATCACAACTGCAAGTTCCACTTCATGTTCCACATGTTCAGATTGCCAAGGTAGGCGAATCTCGTCACCGGTTCCAATCAAAGTTGTGGAAGGCTTTAAGAAACAAATTGGTTCTGATGGAACTTCCCCACCCATTTCTTTTGCGTGGTCAGCATAGTTTTTTCCGATACCAATAATTTTCGTTGGTAAAACTGGTGGAAGCAGTCTCACATCTGCAAGCGAATAAACCGCACCGGTTGTGCTAACCGTTCCAAGAAGTGGATGTTTATCTAAAACTTCGACAGTTGCATCCGCAGCAGGAATTCCGTTTTCGTCAACACCTTCAACTACACAATAAAAAACTTCATCGTTGTAACTTGCACGAGCGATAAACATTTATTTACTGCCTTCTTTTCTGCCAGCCTTCAATAAACCATATGTAACTGCATCTTCGAGAGCCATCCATGAAGCGGCTATCACGTTTTCGTGCACACCGATTGTGGTCCAGTCTTCACTTCCATTTGTAGAGCTAACTAATACGCGAGTGACTGCATCAGTTCCGTGCACACCTTCGAGAATGCGAACCTTGTAGTCAGTGAGTTCAATGTTAGAAAGTTCTGGATACAACTGATTAACTGCCGCGCGAAGTGCGTTGTCCAATGCATTGACTGGGCCATTTCCTTCACCATTTGCGACAATGCGTTCGTTGTTGGCATGCACTTTGACAATCGCTTCGCTAGTTACTTCACCATCCGCATCTTGATCCACAATTACGCGCCATGATTCAAGAGTAAAGTGCTTTGGACGTCCATCGCCGGCATGTTCTAGGAGCAACAATTCGAACGAGGCATCCGCAGCTTCAAAACTCCAGCCTTGGGATTCAAGTTCTTTCACTTTGTTTACAACTGCGCCAACGCCTTCTTTGTTGTTTGAGAGGTCGTAGCCAATTTCCTTGCTCTTCAACTCAACAGATGCACGGCCTGCCATCTCCGTGACGAGCACGCGCTGGTCGTTTCCGACAACTTCAGGGTTGATGTGGTTGTAAAGCTCGGGATTGATTTTCAAAGCGCTTGCGTGCAATCCGGCTTTGTGGGCGAATGCGCTAACTCCTGCGTATGCCTGATGCGTATTAGCTGGCAAGTTTGCGATGTCAGCAATCGCGTGTGAAACCCGAACTGTTTCAGCTAATTTTCCTTCAGGCAGAATTTTCATTCCGCGTTTTAGTTCAAGATTTGCAACCACCGCAAACAAATCTGCGTTGCCGGTTCGTTCACCATAACCATTTGCGGTGCATTGCACGTGAGTTGCGCCAGCTTCAACAGCCGCAATTGAGTTTGCAACTGCACAAGATGTGTCGTCTTGGCAGTGAATGCCTAAACGAACACCTGAACGCGCGAGCACATCTGCAGTAACTTTCGAAATGTCACTTGGAAGGCTGCCGCCATTTGTGTCGCATAAAACGATTACGTCAGCTCCTGCCGCACTTGCTGCTTTCGCAAGTTCGACACCGTAATTTGGATCATGCTTGTATCCGTCAAAGAAATGTTCAAAGTCAACAAATACACGTCGTCCTTGAGCAACCATGTATTTAACTGTGTCGACCACCATTGCAATGTTTTCTTCATTGGTTGTGCGAAGTGCTTCTTTGACGTGAACCACATCTGACTTTGCAACAATTGTTATGACAGGTGCTTTCGAATCTAGCAACGCTTTTACTTGCTCATCTTCTTCAACTTTTACCCCAGCTTTGCGAGTTGATCCGAATGCCACGAGCTTTGCATGCTTGAAATCGATTTCGGCTGCTGCACGTTGGAAGAACTCAGTGTCTTTTGGAAGAGCGCCTGGCCAACCGCCTTCGATGAAGCCAACTCCGTAGCTGTCTAGAAGTTTTGCGACTGCCAACTTGTCTGCCACGCTGTACGAAATTCCTTCGCGCTGAGCACCATCGCGCAAGGTGGTGTCATAAACGTGAAATGCATCGGTAACCATTTTTCGCCTTCCAACGAAAAAGCCCCCCGTGGGTACGAGAGGCTGCGCATCAACTATGTGCTGATGCGCTACTGAATAATGATGACTGTTTGGGTCATGGCTCTAGTGTGCCACGCTCGCAGGGGGCTTGTCACCCCGTCTAGACGAGTTTGTGAAGCCAGTTGTGAGAGTCAGAAACTGTTCCGCTTTGGATTCCAAGCAGTGTCTCGCGCAATTTCATGGTCACAGGACCTGGATTTCCATCCCCAATGGTCCAATTTCCAACTGCCGACTTAACTGCCCCAATCGGTGTGATGGTGGCAGCGGTGCCACAAGCAAACACTTCAGTGACCTCACCAGAAGCCACACCATTTTTCCAATCATCGACTGAAATTTTCACAGTTTCAGATTTGTATCCAAGATCTTTCGCAACAGTTAGAAGTGAATCGCGTGTGATGCCTGGAAGTAGTGTGCCGGTTAATTCTGGAGTAACAACGCGCGCATTTTCGCCACTTCCATAAACGAAGTAGAGATTCATGCCGCCCATTTCTTCAATCCACTTACGTTCGATGGCGTCAATCCAAACAACTTGGTCGCAACCTTCTTTTGCAGCTTGGGCTTGGGCAATCAAAGATGCCGCGTAGTTTCCTGCACATTTTGCTTCACCAGTTCCACCAGGAGCCGCGCGAACATATTCAGTCGAAATCCAAACGGTCACAGGTTTTACACCTTGTGGGAAGTATGCACCTACTGGACTTGCAATAAGTAAGTATGCATACGAGTTCGCTGGACGTACGCCCAAACCAACTTCGGTTGAAATCATGAATGGGCGTAAGTAAAGAGATTGTTCATCTTTTCCAGGTACCCACGCAACATCTGTTGAAACGAGTGCTTCTAGTGATTCAATAAAAAGTTCTTCAGGAAGTTCAGCCATTGCAAGTCGTGCAGCTGAACGTTGAAAGCGTTGTGCATTTTGATCTGGACGAAATGTATAAACATGTCCGTCTACATGTTTATATGCCTTTAGACCTTCAAAAATAGCTTGGCCATAGTGCAAAACATTTGTTGCAGGGTCTAGATCAAGTGGTCCGTAGGGAATAAGGCGCGCATCGTGCCAACCTTTTTCTACAGTCCAATCGATTCGCACCATGTGATCTGTGAAGTATTTTCCAAAACCAGGATTCGCCAAAATTTCTTCACGCGCATCAGTTGACTTTGGGTTACTTGAGAGGTGCTTCTCGATTGCCATTGTTGATCCTCTTTTAATTACGCAACAGTGTTTGCAAGTGCATCACCAATTTGGCTGGTGCTGCGCACTGCACTACCGCGTGATGCTAGGTCTTTTGCTACCGCATTTTCTACTGCTACTGCTGCCTCAGGTGCGCCAATGTGGTCTAGCAACATTGCAACACTCAAAACGGTTGCGGTCGGATCTGCTTTACCTTGGCCAGCGATATCTGGAGCTGAACCATGAACAGGTTCGAACATAGACGGGTTTTTGCGGGTGACATCCAGATTGCCGGATGCAGCCAATCCGATTCCACCAGCGATTGCAGCCCCGATGTCGGTCAAAATATCGCCAAACAAATTGTCAGTAACTACTACGTCAAAACGTTCTGGATGCGTCAAGAAAAACATTGAAGCTGCATCCACATGCAAGTAGTCTGTTGTGACTTCTGGAAATTCTTTTGCAATTTCTTTGAAATTTCGTTCCCAAAGTGAACCTGCGTAAACCAACACATTTGTTTTGTGAACCAAGGTGACTTTCTTGCGACGCTTCATCGCGCGTTGGAATGCATCTCGAATAATTCTTTCCACACCAAATGCAGTGTTGATACTTTCTTCAACTGCAATCTCTTGTGGAGTGCCTTTACGAAGCGATCCACCAGCGCCTGCATATGGTCCTTCGGTGCCTTCGCGGCAAACTACAAAGTTGATTTCATCTGGACCTTTTCCAGCGGCTGGAGATGTCACACCTGGGAAAAGTCGGACCGGGCGAAGATTCACGTGATGATCGAGTTCGAAGCGCATTGCAAGCAAGAGACCACGCTCTAAAACTCCCGGTGGAACCGATGGGTCGCCGATTGCACCCAACAAAATTGCATCATGGCCGCGAAGCTCCTCCAGCACGCTACCTGGCAGGGTTTCACCTGTCTTGTTGTAGCGGCGAGCACCTAAGTCATAGTCGGTGGTCGAAAAAGAGAGGCCATGGGAAGGTGCAACCGCATTTAGAACCTTGAGGCCTTCAGCCACTACTTCGGTTCCGATGCCGTCGCCTGCGATAACTGCAAGTTTGATGTTTTTGGTCACAGGGTCAGGTTACAAGTAGTGTTGCGCTCATGTTCCGCGGTGGACTCCTACTTCGTCGCCGCAGTGAGGCCTAATTTTCGGCCCCCTCGCTGCGGGAATTGTGCTTGCCGACTAACCCACCCGCAGACCTAAGGAAATAAATCGTGTCAAACAATTCATACGACGAGCGCAATGCTCAACAATCTTCACCAATGCCTTTCAATCGCTATCAGGCATTTATTCCAATCTCTCTAAAAGATCGAACCTGGCCGAATCAACAAATTTCAAAGGCACCTCGCTGGTGTGCTGTTGATCTTCGCGATGGAAACCAAGCTCTAATCGACCCGATGACCCCAGAGCGCAAAAAGCGTATGTTTGAACTTTTAGTTCGTATGGGTTACAAAGAAATTGAAGTTGGATTCCCTTCTGCATCCCAAACCGATTTTGATTTTGTTCGCATGTTGATTGATGAGAACCTAATTCCAAATGATGTTGTGATTCAAGTTCTTACGCAAGCGCGCGAACATTTGATTGAGCGCACTTACGAAGCTATTAAAGGTGCACCGCAAGCAATCGTTCACTTCTATAACTCAACTAGCACCCTTCAACGCCGCGTTGTTTTTGGACAAGACAAAGACGGCATCAAAGAAATGGCGGTGCAAGGTGCGAAGTGGTGTCTTGAATACGAAAAAACTGTTAGCGATGTAACAAAGGTTTACTACGAATATTCTCCAGAGTCATTCACTGGCACCGAAATTGATTACGCGCTTGAAGTTTGTGATGCAGTTTCAGAAACAATTAATCCGAGCAAAGATCGCAAACTAATCATCAACTTGCCAGCAACTGTGGAAATGGCAACACCAAATGTTTATGCAGACTCGGTTGAATGGATGAGTCGCAATCTTGCTCGCCGCGAAAACATTGTGCTTTCACTTCACCCACACAACGACCGCGGAACTGCGGTTGCGGCTGCCGAACTTGGCTACATGGCTGGAGCTGACCGCATCGAAGGTTGCTTGTTTGGAAATGGCGAGCGCACTGGAAACGTTTGTTTAGTAACTCTTGGAATGAATATGTTCAGCCAAGGTGTAGACCCAGAAATCGATTTCCGCAATATCGATGACATCAAACGCACAGTTGAATACTGCAACCAACTTCCAGTTGCCGAACGTCATCCGTACGGTGGCGATCTTGTCTTCACAGCTTTTTCAGGTTCACATCAAGATGCAATCAACAAAGGCCTTGATTGGATGAAAAAAGATGCTGCAGCAGCTGGAGTTCCGGTTGATGAATTCCGTTGGGAAGTTCCATACCTACCAATTGATCCAAAGGATGTAGGTCGCTCTTACGAAGCTGTGATTCGCGTTAACTCGCAATCTGGCAAAGGTGGCGTCACTTACATCATGAAGAGTGAACACAATCTCGAACTT
Organism: Micrococcales bacterium; assembly: GCA_024640585.1. Next base: position 894 of record JAHEEQ010000116.1, on the reverse strand, counting down.
CCACGTCGCCTGCAAATCGAATTCAGCCAAGTGATTCAGCGTCACACCGACAACGAAGGTGGCGAAGTAACACCACAACAAATGTGGGACATCTTCCAAGATGAATACTTGCCAAATCCAGCAGCACCTTGGGGCCGCTTCTCACTGAAAAGTGTGAAACAAGATTCAGCTGTTGATGGCGACACCACTGTAGAAGTTGTAATTGTTGATGGCGGAGTCGAAGTAAAACTTGAAGGGGTTGGCAACGGACCAATCGCAGCGTTTTGCAATGCGCTTGGTCAACACGGCGTTGATGTTCGCGTACTTGATTACCATGAACACGCAATGAGCGCTGGTGGCGATGCGCGTGCGGCTTCATACCTCGAGTGCTCTGTTGGAGATAGCGTTTTGTGGGGCGCAGGCATTGACCCATCAATCGTGACTTCATCATTCAAAGCAGTAATCTCTGCGGTAAACCGAGCATTGCGTTAAACATGGCAATCAATATTGCAGATCCAGAGTTTTGGTCGAAGGTAAAGAAGTTCGCATCGCACGTGCCATTTGCGGCTGATGCGGTTGCGATGTTTTTTGCGATGCGAGATCGAAAGACTCCAACTAAAGACCGGCTATTTATTTACGCAGCGCTCGTCTACTGGCTCCTACCCTTCGACCTGATTCCTGACTTCTTGGCAGGTCTGGGTCAATTGGATGATTTTGGTGCGATTTCACTCGCACTTATGAGCGTGCGCAAGAGCGTCACACCTGCCCACCGCGAAAAAGCGCGGGCTGTTCTAGGCTTAGCAAAGACAAACGAGGAGTAATCGTGGCAGCACGTCATCTACAACTGACTTTCCCTGAAAGCCAAGTAACCGAACCAGTTATCTACCAAATCATCAAACAGTATGACGTGGTTCC
>JAHEEQ010000111.1:1899-8856 GCA_024640585.1 Micrococcales bacterium | reverse complement strand
AAGCCGTCATAACTTATAGATTCATTGCATTTGATCATTTGCAAATTCTGCACAAACTTAAAACTGCCATGTATGCAAAAAGTTACACGCTAGTTACACATCAAAACGATATCAGCTTCAAGATGAAGCGAGACTTTGCTTCATTACATCGCCAAGGCTCGCAAAGTGCTTGTCTGCATCTTTTGTTGGTACGAGGTATTTGGTTCTGCGATTATTTTCTGCGAACACTTGATCTATCAAACCAGCTTCACGTAAGTCATCAAGTTTGCGATGAATAGTTGCAGGGCTTGCAATTTCAGTTAACGCCATAGCGTCTGTCACTGTCATGGTTTTGTCTTGTGAGTGCTTTGATGCGATCACTTTTAGTAACTGCTTAGCAGTTTCATCAACTGATGACACTTGCGAAGATGAACCTTCCAACGCTTGAGACAAAGCGATAAAGCGTAAATATATTTCTTTCATTGGAATATTCTAGAGTACATATAAATTGTGTGAAACGAATGTTGTCTCGTTGGTAGCTTTGTGAAAATTACTTAGATCAGTGGACGAGCTGTGGACTAGATACGTTGCGTTTTGATAGGAATGGGACTATCGAGTTACTTTGAACAAGCTGAACATGTCTAAAGAGCGTCAGATCCACGAGCCTCGCACGAACGCACTCACTGCTTAACCTAGGTTACTTGAACTCAGTGGAAGCGCTAGAGCTTGGGTTCTTGGTGCACGGACAGGAATGGCGATATTGTGGTCGTGTCTATTTCAGAAAGTACAGCTAGGACCTAATCTCCACCCCCACACACGCACGAACTCATTCGTACACGGACCATATGCGGCAGTACGCACAGGGGCTTGCTCTGCTTGGATTTCTTCATCGGTGATGCTTAAGTTCGTCCTTTGAAAGGACAAGATCAACTGCTGAAAATTTCAGCACTTATGTATGAAAAGATACATTTCATTATGGAATCAGCTAACCACTTGATTTCACACGAGAAAAATATTGGCGAAGAAGGACTAGGAATTTCTTATCTAAGGCTATATCTTTGAGAGCATAAATAGTTAGATATTTGGAGTTCATCAATGAGTCAAGCACGCATTCTCACAAGCCGCGAGTACCGCAAAGTTCTCGTCTACATCTCAAGCCATCGACATGCATCACGAAACAAAGCGATGTTGTACATGAGTCATCTCGCAGGTTTACGTGTGGGTGAAATTTCGCATTTAACAATTGCGGACGTGTTGACCGATTCTGGCGAGATCAAAGATGAGATCTATCTCAGTCCTGAAAAGACGAAGGGTGATCGAGGTCGCACAGTTTTACTTCCACAGAAGTTACAAGACGAACTTCACAACTACTTGTCAATTCGTTTCCGCCTGAAAGATCTCAAAGCTGTGACGCAAACAGATACATCACGTGCATTGTTCTATAGCCAGCGTCATCCCAGCGATGGATTCAGCCCGAACACTCTCGCTCAGTACTTTCATTACTTGTACAAGAACGCAGGTTTGACCGGTTGCTCATCACATTCAGGTCGCAGGTTCTTTGCTACGAAGATAGCTGAAGCTGGCACGAATCCCAAAGTGCTCCAGAACTTGCTTGGACATCGAAACCTACAGACAACAATGCGTTACGTCGAGGTGTCGCCCACCATGATGCGTAACGCTGTTGAGTTGATGAACTAAAAAAAGCGTCCCATTTCGGGACGCTTGTGATCAACGTGGTGCAAGAGGTTTAATGAAATGCTCTTGAATGAGTTCATGCTGTTGATCGTGCAAATCATCACCACTGCCTTCAATTCGAAAGAGCTCGGCAAACATGTTTGGTGCATCGGCAGAAATGCGTCTTAAATCTGGACCATGGTTTTCGATGGACGTGGCAATCGCACTGAGATTTTCTAAATCATCTTCTGAGTCAACGATGTAGAAGGCTTCGTCGTTCTTCTTTATATATTCGCCAAACAGTACTGACTTGTCAACATTTGGGATAGCGATTACGTCTGTGAATGATGGACGGGGATGTTGGTAGTGGGCTATCTTGATCATCTTCTCAACATCTGGATGATGTTTGAGATAAGTGCTGAAAGGTGTGATGCTCACGTTAGCTGAGTTCTTGGTTTTTAGATTTGCAAGTATTTGGGGCTGTGGATTAATTGTGAAAATGTAGGCTTTGGGAAACATGTTTAACTCCTTAATGAGCGTCCAGAAACAGTACGCTTGTATGTTTATTACTTTGCGACGGTCAGAGACACTGGTTTGAGCGACTGTTTTTGCACTGGTGGTAGCAAACCTGCGGAATGCAAATAGAGCATCTTGTCGATGACTTGCATGAACGTTCGTACATCCGCAGCCTGACCTGTGTACTTCGTTAAATATTGAGTTACTTCATAGATCGACAAGTTCACACCTTCTTGTGAAAGAATCCATTGAGCACGGTTGGCAAATACAGATGGTTCAATCTTCGTGAACTCATACTTGTCGCAGCGAGACAAGACTGGTGTCTCAAAGTCTGTGGGGTTGTTGGTGGTAAAAATTACCATCAGCAAATCTTCACGTTCATCCATTGCTGTCCACAGCTTGCTCAAATCACGCTTGTATTTGTCTAACTCATGAAACACGATGACGCATCGATCACTTGGTGAAGTGCTGAAGGCGCGTTGATTACGATCTAAAAAATCGTGCAAGTCTTCAATCGCAAGAAATTCTTGAATTGAATGCTTCAGCCACAAACCAGAGTCTTGTGTGAGCTCACGAGCAATGATTTTCGAAATTGAAGTCTTGCCGTTGCCACTAGTGCCATGAAGCATCAAATGTAATGGCTTGTATTTTTTTGCAACGATTGCTTCCATAAAGATTTTGGTCTCTGGATCGTTGAACACAACGTCTTGAATTGACTGAGGTGCGTACTTTGATTGACTGCTGGTATTTGTCATATATAAATCCTTCAATTAATTAGTGGAGAGCATGTGTACCGCAATGACACACATGCTTTTTCAATCAAGCTGCTTTATTGAGCAAGCTATCGTTTGCTGGAACTTCAGTCGTGATGAATTTGTCAGCTTCACGTTGCAAAGCAAGTGATTCATCAGATTTCGCTGAGTACTGAGCAGCAGCTGCCTTCACTAAACCGCCGTAAAGACCATCTGCAATGTCTTCAACAACACAGACAATGTTGAAGGTCCCGTTAAGAGACGGTTCAGCAATGAAGACTGTGCGAGTCTTTGCAGTGAGACCAGCGATAGTCACGTTTGCAAGTGGTGCAGTCTTGCGTGATTCGATCATGCTGCTGACATCGAGAGTCGCAGCAGCGATTTTTTCTCGCTTAGCAATAGTTTCTTCGCTGGGGGTGATCAGTTTTGCAACTGCATCGATGCCACCTTGAGCGTGCAACCACGCTGTCAAGTCTGCAGATTTAACTGCGTGAGACTTCGCGGCTTCGATTGCATAGCGATAGCGCATGACACGCTTGCGATCGCTCTTAAAAACGTAACGAATCAGCAAGCTGAGAGTCGTTGTGTTCAGTTGCACTTTGACACCATCAGCTTTCAGCTTCGTAGCCAAAGAGTTACGCAATGTCTTGCGATCATCATCAGTCGCATCAATGAACAACTGTTCATAGACAGAGTACGTTTGGCTCAGTAAGTCATAGAGACTGTTTGTGGCAGTTTTGTACTCGTTCTTTTCCCAGCTGTCACGAGCGATGCTCAATGCATCAAGACTCATGGTCATAGTTGCTGCGAATGCTTCGTTGGTTGCAGAGGCGATGAAAGTTTTGGCTTTAGACATTTTTAAGTTCCTTTTAATTTGCTTTCAGAGCGTTTGAAAGTTGTGCTCATCTAGCGATTCATCAACATCAAACTTGGGCTGATTTGCTTTCGTTTTGTTGATGTAAGTACTTTATTTCTTTCAACAAACTAATTAGTCTTACAATAAAAACACGCTCTTATATGTTGACAAAATATGGCTACAAAACAGCTTCCATGGGTTCTCAGAGGTAGTGATTTCAGTAAGCAAGACTGGCATGTGGTGCCAACTGCTGGATTCCAGCTGATGTTCGAGTTCTTGCGATTAAGTCCAAGTTATGAGTTGGCTCGCAAGCATCGAACTAAGGGACTGAATCAGCGTGAAACGGCATTGCTTCCATCAGACTTTGATCAAGTCTTAAAAACATATGACTTGCTTGGTGATGTCAGCACGGAGTTCTTCCGCTCTTGGTGGCTGAAGCGCGGGTTACAAGTATTTGGAAATCCATACAAGAAGCCACGTGTTCATTGCATTGGGGTTTTGAACGCTGGAAAAACTATTGGGTTGAATGACATGGCATCGCCAATTACTTGCTATCTAAACAATGAACGCAATGAAGAGGGCTTGAATGCATCTCTCGTGCTATCAGTTCCACTGACGTTAAAACGATCAGACTTGCTAAAACAAATCTTAAAGTTGATTGCTGATAGCCGCGATATTGAAACAGAGGTTGATAAAAAGCCGAAGCTGAAGTTGGTCAGCAAACGTCTTCGACCAGATGTCTTGTTCAAAGGGCTGAGGCTCCTTTGGTTGAGAGCAGCAAAACCAAATTGGGAGTTGTGGCGCTTGGGGGCGAAGGCTGGTCTTAGTGATAGTTATTCAACCGTACTAGATCCAAACGCGCCTAAGAAAAGTAAAACGCTCATTGAGAAAGATGATCGGATCATCATGAGCAAGATCACTTCTCGCTATCTAACCAAATACGAAGCTATTGCAGAGAATGCCGCAAGAGGTTTGTTTCCTACTGATCGTTCAGTTTTGTCCATTGGCTATGACTATCCTTTGATAGCCAAACGACTTAAAGCACGAAGCGTTTTGATTCGCGGGAAAAAAGCGGCATTAAAGAGACAAGCTACTTGACAGTAACGACGTATTCAATACGCACCAGTGTTCAATTCGTATCTGTCAATTTGTGGGTAGTAAGCCTTCAATGTTCCAACGTTGTCATCAATCCATTCGTCATAGTTTTCGTAATCGTTTCGTAGTGAGTTAACTTCCTCTTCTGTCATGCCTTCATCGTCAAACTCATCAAAGTAGTAGAGCCCATCTTTCTTATTCAGAGTGACGGCAACATCAGCGTTGCCTCTCAGGTTGTCGTATTCATAGTAGTTCTCCCCGAGTTGAGTCATTTCTCGCACCGTAATCCGAGCTACTCTCGCAAAGTCAAGTTCATAGAAGGCTTCACTACAACTTGTATCTCTATCTCTAACGTTACTCTCAGTACGGGATTGCATGTACTTGGATAACTCGAAATTGAAAGCATTGTTTTTGTAGCCAAGACCAACGCACAAGATTTCTTGTGTATTTAGATTAATGAGCATCATGTCTGGCAAATTTATAGATCGCCATCCACCAGTATCAATGTTGCAGTAATCGTCAAAAGGTTTGTATAGATGGCGAAGGTCAGTGATCAACTCTTGGTTGTACACATCGACATACAAACACAACAGGTGCCCACGGTATTGAGTGCCATGTTCCTCATCCCAATTTTTTAGGTCTTCTGAGGAGGGACCAGAGTACTCATCTGGATCTTGCGCATTGACCCACTCATCTGAATAAATGTCGACAAGGTAACCAGTCTTCTTATATTTCTCAATGAACTTGATCGCTTCGGATGTTCCACCTATGTACATGCTCATCTCTCTTTAGTTTGTCATTCAAAAGGACATGACCGTCGCAAAACAAGACGGTCGTCTGAGCATTTAGCTTACCCCTAAACCTTGTCAAAACTGGATTTGAGCGAGTGCTATCTAAAGGTTAGAGCGCACAGTGAACACAGTCAAAAACACAGTGCGAAACAGTGCGAAAAGCATTAAAATTAACCTATTTGTATTCAGATCAGTTGGTTAGAGCGCAGCATTCATAATGCTGATGTCCCAGGTTCAAGTCCCGGTACCACCACCAAAATAAAAACCCACAGTCTTTTGGCTGTGGGTTTTTTCTTGGGGCCTTGACTTTTAGCCTCAAATTGACGGTTTGCACTTTATTAATAATATTAAATTAGCATTTAAATTTATTTAGTAAATGAGACTTACTAAATTTAATTGCTGCTCAAGAAATGAGATGGCCTGGCTTTAATCACTTGGATCAATGTTTATTGACTTTGATTGCAGCAAAGCTACAGTTAGCGAGTAGATGCACAGTGATGAGATTCATGAATAAATTTTTTAGAGGCTTGTTGCTAATAGTAGCTTCATCCGCGCTAGTAGCTTGTGGTGGTGGTGGTGGCGGTATAGCTGCCAACACCATAGTTGGAACAGTTGCCATTGGCGCAGCTTTACCCAACGTCACAGTGACTTTGACTGATTTGAATGGTGTCGCCAAAACAGCAACTACAGATGACAATGGCGGTTACTCAATAGACACGACCAATTTGGTTAAACCATTTAATCTATCTGTAAATACATTATTGGGGGAGAAGCAGTTAAGGCTGCAATCGTTTGCTTTAGAGGCTGGTTCAAGGAGCAACATAACGCCGTTGACTACAGCTATTGCAGGTCTTATCAATTCCTCAAGTAATTACGATCCGACCAGCTTACAAGCTTCAAACATTACCGAGGCTTCAATTTCATCTGCGAGCACTAAATTAAAAACTGCGCTATCCAATGTAATGGATGCTGCAGGTGTTGCTGTTTCTGTGAACCCAGTCACTGACAGTTTCCAAGCGAACGGAACGGGCATCGATTCAGTATTGGATCGTGTGAGTGTGAATTGGTCTCCTAGTGGGATCAGTATCAGCAATAAATTTGTTCCCATTACTGACAGCGGGGGGTCTTTAACCCAGACTGTCATGATTACAGCGAATACCGTTCCAACTGCCTTGCCAGCAGGTATCAATCCGCCAACGCCATTAGCCGTTGAAAAAATTGTTGAAGGTTTTGAAAAATGCTTGAAATTACCTGCCGCACAAAGAATTTCATTCACAACTTCAAAAGCTGGGGT
>JAHEEQ010000111.1:0-1889 GCA_024640585.1 Micrococcales bacterium | reverse complement strand
GGTCAGAATCTACACGCCTAACTCCATTCATGCAGATTGCTCGCTCAACGTGGCAAATGACTACCTTTTTAACGGACATCAGTTTGCACAACGATGGCTGGCTATTTTTTCTAGCGAGGACTTTGATTCAACCTCTAAAGTTTTAATGTCGCCAATTTATGTGATCGATACCAGTAATAACGCAACGCCGTGGCCAGGCGATAAGCATGCTTACGCATACAACATCTATGTTTATGACAAAAACGGAAATATTTATACTTATCCTGAATTGTTCTCTAACGTAGATGGAGATTTGTTATTAAGAGGCACGCAAAGAAAGCTAGAGGTTTCTGTTCAACCTCAACTAACTAAAGTGTTGGATGAAAATGGATCCTCAAATTTTGTTGAGGGTCGCATACTCTTGCGACTGAATCCATTCCTAGTGCCTGATGCGGCAGGTGGAATTGCTAAATTCAATTACACGGGTACAGCTAACACCATACAAGCAAATGTCAATGGCGATCACATCAACGGTAATCCATTACCCAAGGCCATGTGTTCATGGGTGACCGGACCGTTGCTTCAGAATGGCGTGAGTCACGATATAGCGGCTCCCAAGGGCGGTGTGCTGATTGTTCCTCCACATAGTGCCTTGTCCGCCCGAAGAGATTACGGTGCCATTCGTATCAAATATCCCTCTACTTTTGATCCTATCAATGTCAGCAATGATAGAGAGCGACTTCTCAGAGACTGCAAAACGACACATACAGCAGTAACAGTAGAAGTAGGTTCTGCAAGTACAAACAATGCTTTCACAATCGATGGCGTGAAGTTAGATGCAAACAGCAGTTATGCCCCGAAGGGCTATGACAATCTAGTCGATCAATACCCTACAAGCTTGAACAGGGCAAGTTGTCCAGCGAAGACTACCGCAGCAAATACTTCCATCTCAGGTTGGTGTTACCCAGACAAAAGAGAGAATTTTGTAAGCAATACAGAAAAAGCAAATTTTCTGTCTACTTACTTGGATCCCAAAGATATTCGATTCACGTTTTATACATTCATAGATAACAACTACAGTGAATCCACACCAAACAATTCCTTTGCCAATTACAACCCTAATGTTTCGGCAAATGTTGATGCATTTTTGTCATCTGCGTTGATTGAACACACTCGAATGGTGGGAGCGTTTCCTTTTGTCACTCAGTCTTCGGGTGTTTATGCTGGCACAGATCTGTTTCGATCGATTAGCCCAGGCTCATACTTACAATCCAACTCTGTCACGCTAAGTGCAGGTTCAACGATTTCATTAAGTTGGAGTGTTCCATCTGGTGCTGATGGGGTAGATCGTGTCGGCATAGGTGGTTGGTTTAACTCATCTGGTGGGCGTATTGGCGTAGCAACTTATTCAGACAGCTGGGCAGTTGTCAAGGGAACATTGACGCAGTCAAACTCTTTGGGTGAAGATTGGTATGGATATGATTGGACAACATATCGAAGCAACAATTACACCGACGCAATTGCAAGTAATGCTGTTTCGGCCTATAGGGAAATTTGGGTTCGAGGCTACGATAAAGACAATCGACAAATTCAAACGGTCGTTCGTGCCACCAGAAATTAACCTTAGCCTTCCCTAGAGAAGGGGGTATATTGCCGTGAACGTTGCTTTACTTACATATCGCAGGTTCAAGTCCCGGTACCACCACCAAAATAAAAACCCACAGTCTTTTGGCTGTGGGTTTTTTCTTTGTCTCGTCTCTTAGACGAACGGTGGTCAGTGTCGTCTGTGCGTTATCTAACATAAGGAAAAATCGGAACTAATAGATAAAATTTTTGCTATGAAATCTATCTATGTTAGTTACTTAGCGCTAGCGCATGCGCTTCATAGCAACACAGCTTTCATCACCGAG
>JAHEEQ010000107.1 GCA_024640585.1 Micrococcales bacterium | reverse complement strand
ACCACGTGGGGCTCAGTGTGCCTGTGTGATGCCTGTTTGCTCTCCAGCGCAAGACTTCTGGCAGTCTTGAATCTTTGCATCTGGCAGGTATAACAACAGGTCGCATGCTTCTTTGAACGTCGGCACGTAGATGGTCTTTTTTCAAATCCACTTGGTTATTTTTATATTAAAAACTCAATTACCCTATTGACAAAAATAGTCAAGCTCTCTATAATAGAGCCATATTAAAACTACTATATGGCATATAAAAACAAATTCCAAAGATACAAAAAAATCCCCCACGGAAGAGGCAAAGGCCTACTCATAAGTGAAGCCCCAGATGATTTAATAATTTGGGGTGTTATGAAATCCGAAAGCAGCAAACTGCTTGATATGTATTATGCCGAGTTCAAGAGGCGAAATTTAAAAATTGAGAAATAGCTAGTGTTCCATAAATAGTTTTATGAGAATAGCACTAGAAAAAGAATTGCAAGCATATCAAGCGCAAAGGAATGCATGCAAAGAGTCCCATTTTGAATGGTTGAAATCGCATGAAAGTCTTTATACGCATGCGTTAACCCTAACATTCAATCCGGCAAAAATTAACGCCTATACAAGCCAATTCAGCACCAGTGTCTCAATGAGTTCACCACGGATGATTTTGGAATACAAAGACTCAATGCGTCGATTCATTCGTTATATGAATAAAGATGTTTATGGCTGCTCTGGCATAAAACATCAGCGATTGGTGCTAATTCCTGTCATCGAAGGGCTATTCGGAGGAAAAGTCCCTCACTACCATTGCTGTCTTGGCGTTGAAAGCGATAAGTTTGAGGGACTTGAGGTCTCCGTGAAAAATGCATGGAGCAAAGTTCCATTTTCTGGGTATGAAATTAAAGTTGAGCCTTATAGAGATAGTGGATGGCTCACTTACATTAATAAATTTAGTCAAAATCCAAATCAACTTACGGTTGATTGGGGCAATGCTAATCTTGGAGTGAAATCCTAACCACTAACTCCATCGACCGAGTTACGCTCGTTAGGTGTAGGTCAACCGCTTGTCTGGGCGGTAAGGGTTTTCTGTTGCCATTTAAATCTGAATAGAGTAACTATCAAAGAGTAGTCAGTTAAGGTTGTTAATATGATTTAACTTCAATAGGTATATAATATACATAAACCTTAAGGAGACTCTATGGCAACCGCTGTGTCAACACAACTTGCAAAAATCAAAAAGCAGAAGGAAGCACTGCTAAAAAAAGAGCAGGCGCTATTATCTAAGTCACACGATAAAGTATTGACACAAATTGTCAAATTAGCCAAAGAAGCAGGACTTACTGCTTCTGACATTGCAAAAGCACTGAACGCTGGCAAACCAGCCAAGGCTAAAACTGCCAACGTTACCAAGAAGTCTGGTCCCCGTAGCAAGGTGGCACCGAAATACCGTAACCCTGCAAATCCGTCTGAAACTTGGACGGGTCGAGGCGTTTCACCGAAGTGGATTGCAGACCTGAAGGCCGCAGGCACCTTGGATTCAGCCTTGATTGCACCAGTAGTTCACACGGAAGCACCAGCAACTCATAATTGATGATGCTTTCCGCATAGCCCACTTCGGTGGGCTTTCTTACTTGTTATATTTGAACTTGTAACGATTGATTAAATCATCTCGTGAATTAAATTTCTTATTACACGTTGCCCCAGCAAGGTTGAAGATTGAAGTAAACGTTGCGGATATTCCATCTTTCCATTCTTGAGCGGTTACTGAATCCAACTCAATGGTTGCGATTGGTAGATGCTTGTTTTGCCTTACTTGATATAAGTCCTCGTTTGAACCGACTTCAGTAGCCAGACAATAATATCCATGACTTGCTCCACTGGTTATCACTCCGGCTATTTGGGTTGCAATCATCGATTGCTTCGTAGGATTTCCAGTTGTTGGAATATCGCAGTTAGCCATATAGATGTGAAATTTACTCATATTTTTCTTTCATAAATTAATATCGACTAATAATTTTGTCGATATGTGTATTGTAAAAGAAAGTCGATTTTTCATTTCAAATTTTGAAAAATAAATTTATGCATAAATACCCTTATGCATCCAAACACTACTTTTACCGAGCCTGAGCCGACCTTCGAAGAGTCCCTTTACAAGGCGATGAAGTTTCTACACCCAAGTCTGAGCGTGAGGATATTCAGTGTCTGCATGCTCCAGCGCAGCAGCGGATACTGGTCGAGCGTGATTGCTCAAAAAATCCCCCTTGCAGAAACTGCTCTTATAGATTTGTCAGATTACTTAGAAGCGCATAAGATTGTTCATAGTGAAAATGATGCTAAGGTTCGGATAATCAATGACATTCAGCAAATGATTACCGATGAAATCCTACAGCGTTTTCGCCTAAAGCATCAAGCATCTATGGCTGGTTGGAACAGAATTTCCAAGGCACTACGTGAAGAATCTTGGCAAGAGAAGCATGGCTATGCAGAGTATGAATACATGCCGTTTTCTGTGTCTAGGTATTGATTTCTCATAATTGACACATGAAGACCATATTTTTGGATTTTGACGGTGTGGGACACTCCACTTTCCCTCAACATATGGATGAGCGGTTTATACAATTTCACCTGCTAACTGAATGTCTGAAACCCCACCAGCGCAAATGTGAGGTGGTCATTTCCAGTTCTTGGCGTCACACCCATTCAATACAAGAAATAGTGCAACTCCTGCCATCTGGACTTGGCGAATTAGTGGTCAACGTAACAGGCCCTGTATTTATTGGTGCCTACGCACGATTCATGGAAATTTCCCGATACGTTAAAGACTACGGTGTCACTGATTGGATTGCGCTCGACGATTCGAAATTCGAGTTCCCAAAAAATTGTCCAAATTTAATCGCATGCGAGCCAAGGGTGGGTTTGCAACCAGCGCAAGTGGAACTCATCGAAAAGTGGTTAAAGGGTTAATAGGCCCAATTAGTTATACGCAAAATATTTCCTCGTATACCGCCATATCGGCCGTATAGTCCGGGCCGCCATTTTCGAAGGAGGTCAATTAATGCGAGTCGCCGTATACGCCAACGACATTCCAAACGGGGAAGACATCCCGAGCCAAAACGAAGCACTCATGCGCTATGCCAACTACATGGGCTACCGAGTTGTGCGTAGTTTCTCTGACGTAGATATCTGGACGAAATCTGCTTCGAGCATTTATGGTATCAACCAAATGCTTAATTTAGCCAAGTCCAAGAGCATCGAACTGGTGCTTGTCAAAGACCTTGCCTACTTTGCAAGTGGCCTGTCTCACTTCCTCTCCGTGCTCAATGAGTTGCATCGGCACGGTGTCGGGGTTTACTTTCACAACCAGAAGATTTCCACCTATGGCTCAGAGGGTGAAATGGCCATGAAGGTCATTCAATACCTAAAGGAGCATGAAACACGTCAAGCATCCTTCCGCATCACGGCTGGCATGCTCAAGGCGCAATGCTCAGGCAAAACGTTAGGACGTCCACGTGTCGAATGCAAGCAAACGATTGCCATGATTCTGGCTCTGCGCTCAAGGGACATGGGGGTCAGTGCCATCTCCAAGGTGTCAGGCCTGGGGGTGTCCACCATCTACCGTATCTTGAAGGAAGCAGAGCAAACCACCTGCGCCTGAACGTTATGGTTGAACGAGGGCTTGGTGTGGACTTTCCGAAAACCTTTTAAGAGCCTACCGGTGACCTTAGAACGTCAACTGCGTGTCTGGAATCTGGTCACTGAGCGTTGTCTAAATACTTTCTGACAACTATGAAAGGTCAGAAATGAAAGCGTCAGAAATTGTGCCCCACGTCATGAGAAAGCGTGAACTCAGCAAGCAAGCCCAAGCCGAAGCACCAACAGCAGTCCACGTAGGTGGGAAAGCCGTGCCGAACCGTCCCTTGAAGGGGAAGAAACGAAAGCCATACATGGGGCCAGTGATGGCTCTGGTGGAACTCCCAAAACGTCGAACGCTTATGGGGGAAAACACGGCTCTGAAAAGTAAAGTGGGCGGAACTTCAAAACATCACCGATAGACAAAGGACGCATGCTTGAATATCCGCATAACCTACAGTGGAAAACCAAATACCCCCCTCGAATCCAAATGATGTTCGTTCGTAAAGGGACAAAGAATCGGTGAAAATTGAGTTCCTACATCTTTTATGCTATTTTCTGATGATAAATTTCCTAATTTCATTGATTGAAAGTATGCGGAATACGTCAAGAAAGCCATCGTAAATAGTTTGACCAACATCTACATGTTGAAGGCTAAAGCCAAAATCTTTTTTAATCTCCCGCATTACTGAATCAACCCGCTCATCAAATGAGTCGTAGTCGTTGTTGGATGGAATCAGAATCCATGTTGTCAGCGTTTTAATTCGCAATTCAGAGAGAACAATTTTTTGTGCTCGAAAGCGTATGCTGCGATATTGAAACCAATGAATCCTTCGGTCATCTTCTGCATCCCAAAAAAATGGCTCCCCCTCCCAACCTTCCACATACAATCTAAATTGGTCGTGTGGCACAAATTGTTTTTGAATTAGCCCGTCTTTGATGCGTTGCGAAACTGGATATGCCTTTTCTGCTTCAGCGTCTTTAATAATACGAAAATAATTAAGATGGGTTTTTAGTATCCACCCAAATGTCTCATTGGTTATTTGTAGACGAAGACCAGTTGCGTCATGACTGTGCAATTGGTTTATTAGAGAAACTCCAGCGATATCATATGGAGAGAGTGAAAAGTTATTGCAATAACTACAAACATCTTTTACGACGGGTTCTGCATCAATCAAGACTTTGGTGCCAAGATGGTCTGCTGAAATTTTATTTCTAATTGGATTTCCAAAAACGGCCTTCAATACTGAATTAGAAATTACATGCTCTTTGGTTATCTTGGAGGTGCATGTTGGTTGAGAGTAAAAACAAGTCATTGATTTCAATCATGTGCAATGTTAATTGTCCATAAAAATAGGGGTGAACTGGAGACACAGCCACCCCTATAAAAAATGATTGAACATTTTTTTGCTTTACCTGATGAGTTCCCTCATCAAGCAAAACTTCTTGTGTAGGTGCAATGCCGAAGCGCCCCCCCACTTTCTTAATTACTTGATTGCAGAAACTGCGGCTCTTAATGCCAACAAATAACTGTCCGCACCAAATCCGCAAATTTGACCTTTAACGATTTCAGCGAAAACAGATTTGTGCCGAAATTCTTCACGTGCGTGAATGTTGGACATGTGCAACTCAACGATAGGGCAAATAAGTATCGCCAGTGCATCACGAATGGCATAACTGTAGTGCGTCCATGCCCCAGCGTTAATCAAAACAGCGTCGACACCATCAATAAAACCTTTGTGAATTCGATGACACATATCGCCTTCGCTGTCCGTTTGGAAGCAGTCAACTTCTGTGCCCAATTCAGCACCAAGTTTTTTCAGACTTGCGTTGATTTCATCAAGGGTGATAGTTCCGTATTGAACAGGGTCTCGCTTGCCGAACATGCTGTGGTTAACGCCATGCAACATCAAAATTTTCATTTCAATTCCTTTGTGAATTTATGGTATCTCAACGACTTGGCCAGTTTTGGCGGCTTCAGAAATTGCCTCGGTGATTCGCAAGTTTTGCAGACCATCACGACCACTGACAAGTGGTTCAGCCTCGCCCCGAATCACTTTCCCGAAGTGTTCAATCTGACGTGCCAGAGGGTCAGCACGTTCAAGTTCAACTTGCGAACACTCGAAAGGTTTCCACCATGAGCGGTCTGCATCATTTGCATAGGTCTTCAGTCGCATGGTTGGAACTGAAAGTGAACCTTTTGAACCGACGATGACATAAGCATCTTCATCTGTATATGTTGGATATGACTTGTTCTCTTGTGAAGTTTGCTCCCAACTTCTCGCACAGGCACCTGTATCCGAAAGCAAGAATGACCCCAACGCACCATTGGCAAAACGCAAGTTAATCGACACGGTATCTTCAACTTGAAAACCACGAGTTGCATTGGAAGAGAAGGCTTGCACAGCAACGATTTCACCAACCATCGCACGTAGATTCCCAACTTCATGAATCATGTTAATTAGGATGGGCCCACCGCCTGGCATTTTTCGCCACTCATACGGAGCATCGTAATAGCCGTCGGAATCTGGTTTGTAAAACACGGCGCTGCCCATGACTCCGACGATGGAGCCCAACACACCAGACCTGATGATTTCAACCGCCTTGTGAAGAATGGGGCTATGGGGTCGGTGATGAGCAACCAATAATTTATGGTTCACCTTTTCGGCTGCATCAACTAGACGTTGAGCCGATTCGACCGTATCTCCAAGGGGCTTTTCAACCAACACAGGAACTCCTGCGGCAATGCACTCCAAGCCTTGGCTCACATGCATTTGGTTTGGCGTTGCCAAGATGACACCATCAGGTTTGTCATTTGCGAATAACCCTGCAAGGGATGGATAGATTGCCACACCCATTTGTTTAGCCAACTCTGCCGCTTTCGGTGAAGGGTCAACAATGGACGCCAATGTTTCTTTCTCGCTCTTTTGAATTTCTTCAATATGACGCAGGCCAATTAAGCCAGCACCTGCAACAGCAATACGTGTTTTGTTCATACGTTTTTATTCCGCCCACAGCAGGGGCTTCACTTCAAGTGAATTAACTTAGATTTGGGGAGGGGCACGAGCATCAGAGTGCTCGTGCAGTGGCGTAATTACTTACGCAGTTTGGCGAGTTCCGCCTGCAATTCAGCAACGGTTGCGGCAATTGGTTCGCCGTGTTTGGCGATAACTGGTTTCATCTTTTCTCGCAAGATTGCCATTTCGGAGGGGGGCAATTCGCTGACCTGCATGCCATTCTTCTTCAAGTTTTCCAAAGCAACAGAAACTTGGTCACGTGCTTGCTTGCGTTGGTAGGCAGTGGCATCAATTGCAGCATCACTCACAATCTTCTTTTCAGAAGCAGACAAGCCATCCCAGAACTTCTTGCTCATGAGCACCGATTGGGGGTTGTATTGATGGTTGGTCAAAGCAACATGCTTTTGCACTTCATAGAACTTGTTGGCATTAATGACAGTCAATGGATTCTCTTGACCATCAATCGCCCCCTGCTCCAACGCTGCATAGACTTCTGGAAATGGCAGTGGTGTTGGATTCGCGCCTAACGCTTTGACCCAATCGACGTTAATTGGGTTAGGTATCACTCGCAACTTCAGCCCTTCAATGTCTGAAAGTTTTTTGATGGCTCGTTTGCTGGTGGTCACATTTCGGAAACCCAACTCGAAGTAAGTCAAACCGACCATGCCTTTTTCTTCCAACTTGGCATGCATCTTTTTACCGAATGGGCCGTCCACCACTGCATCCGCTTCTTTTGAGTTAGCAAACATGAACGGGAAGTCATAAACGCTGAAATCCTTGACTTGAGAAGCCAAGATACCTGAGTTCAACGACACCATTTCCAAGGCACCACCTTGCAAGGCAGATACGTTGGCTTGGTCGCTCCCCAATGTGCCACCTGGAAACAAGTTGACTTTGATTTTTCCGCCAGAGTTCTTCTCGACGATTTCTTTGAATTTGTCCATGCCCATGGTCACGGGGTGCCCCACGGGGTTCTGGGTTGCAAACTTGATTGTTTTCTCTTGTGCGGATGCAACACCCACAGCGACCAATGTGACTGTTGCGAGGATGGTTTTAATAAACAGACGTTTCATGATTTGTCTCCTACGAGTTGATGTATTGCTTTCACGGTCTTGCTTCAAGACTTGAGCAAGACGAAAGATACAATCAACAACCAGTTATACAATTCAAAGAACATGACATTTAAAATTTCCAATAAGTGAATAAAGACTGGAATCTCTTAGACCTGCAAGTGTTTTGCTGTGCCGCAAAACGCTCCAGTTTTGTTGCCGCCGCTACTGAACTTGGCATTTCTCCCGCCTACGTCACGAAACGCATTGCCAATCTTGAAAAGGCATTGGGCGTGAGTTTGTTCAACCGAACGACTCGACGTGTGCAAATCAGTGAGTCTGGTGAAGCGGCATACGCTTGGGCAAGCCGAGTATTGGAAGCGGCTGAAGGATGGACAGACCTTGCACCATCTCCCGCCAAGGAGTTAACTGGAACGCTGCGAATAAGCACTAGCTTGAGGCTGGGACGAAACCATCTGTCCCCCATCCTCGACCAATTGAAAGAAACACACCCCAAACTTGATGTGTGGTTGGAACTTGTTGATAGACGGGTAGACCTACTTGCCGAAGGTATCGACATTGACGTGCGTATGGGCGAGGTAAACGAACCTCATTTGATTGCACACCCCGTGATGAATAACATTCGCATGTTGGTTGCATCGCCCGAATACATCAAGAAACACGGCGAACCCAAAACACTTCAAGAGTTAACACAACATGAATGCTTGCTTTACAGGGAACGGCATCAGACCTTTGGCACATGGCGTTTGCATGGGCCACGTGGCTCAGAAAGTGTTCGAGTTAGTGGCACCATGGGTTCAAACCATAGCGACATTGTGAGGAACTGGGCGCTTGATGGTAAGGGTATCGTGCTTCTGGCAAGTTGGGATGTGCACAACCAAGTGAAATCAGGTCGTCTTGTTCGTCTATTGCCTGACTACTATGAGCCAGCGGCGATGTTTGCAACAACTGCCGCACGAATTAATCAATCACCAAAATTGCAACTTTGCTTAAAGTTCTTAATCAACAACTTACGTGAAGGGCCATTTGCACTGAAGGTTGAAACGAAATGACGTTCAAAGAAGCATGCGACCTGTTGTTATACCTGCCAGATGCAAAGATTCAAGACTGCCAGAAGTCTTGCGCTGGAGAGCAAACAGGCATCACACAGGCACACTGAGCCCCACGTGGT
>JAHEEQ010000098.1 GCA_024640585.1 Micrococcales bacterium | reverse complement strand
GCCACAGTGCCTTTTATTGGAGAACTCGAGATTCGATTCTCATCTACTTTTAGAAATAGTTCAGGAGAAGCACTTGCAATTTTTATTTCGGGTATACCGAAATCTAGGAGTCTTGGATCGTTGATATCAATCAAGCTTGAATACTTTGCGGCATACTCCGAGTGCAGCAAATTGAACAGTCCAGCAATTTCATTTTCTTCTCGCCATTGAGTTTGATATTGATGGCAAACATTCACTTGGTAAAACTCACCGTTTGCAATCTGCCCTTGAGCAGACAAAACTAGATTTTCATATTCGTTTGGTTGTAAATTCGAGGTCCAATCATTTGAACCATTCCACTTTCCTTTCGGAGGTTCGCAAATTTGCCAACTTTCGAATTTGAACCCCAACACTAAGCCTTCGAAAAATCCGAGCACTAACCATTTTCCGCCCTGATTGATCAGACTGAGGTCAGTAGTTACTACCGACAATTCTGTTGCCAACTGTCCGTTGAGGTATGCATATGGGCGGGACACAAACCAACCCTAGGCAATCTAGGCGAGACCCCAAATTGGTCTTGCACTCACAATCAGGTAATCTCCCGCCCCGACGCTTGCTTAAGAGCAAAGTCACGCGGATGTAGCGCAGTTGGTAGCGCATCACCTTGCCAAGGTGAATGTCGCGGGTTCGAGTCCCGTCATCCGCTCGGCGCAGGTCTTGCACCTCGCGGTGGAGTGGCCGAGAGGCGAGGCAAGGGACTGCAAATCCCTCTACACGGGTTCAAATCCCGTCTCCACCTCCAGTTTTTTGTTTCAAAATTTCATATGGTCGATTGGCGCAGTTGGTTAGCGCGCTTCCTTGACATGGAAGAGGTCACAGGTTCGAGTCCTGTATCGACCACAAAATCACAATTGACTCAACGCAATCAATCTACTCAACGCCCGGCGATATTTCTTCCTATAGCCACCCTTAAGAAGTTCAGGCGCAAATAATTCATCAAGCTTTACTCCGCTAGTTACAATTTTCACGTCTGCGTCATAGAGACGATCAGCTAAGACCACCCAACGTAGCGCAATTGCTTGATCGGAAATCGTTCGTACATCCTTAATGCAGGCAACATCAATTCCTTTTACTAAAGCCCTGTATTTGGAAGGGTGAACGGTAGCTAGATGATTTGAAAGTTCAACAAAATTATCAAGTGACGTGTTGATAGTAACGCTTGCCATGTGTTCAAGTTCTTCATTCGAAGAAGTCTCAATTGCATTAGGGATTCCGCGATGGCGATAATCGTCACCATCAATACGTAGATTTTCAAAATGCGCGGCTAATCCTTGAATTTCCCTTTGAAAATCATCAGCTGCGAATCTTTCCTCTCCAAGTCGATCTGGGAGTGTGTTGCTTGTTGCAGCAAGAAATACTCCGGCTTCAACTAGTCTCATCAACAACGTTGACATTAGTACTGTGTCTCCAGGATCATCAAGTTCGAATTCATCGATGCAAACTAGCTTGAATTGTTGCAAAAGGTTTACTGTTTCATTGAAACCAAGTGCGCCAACTAAGTTTGTATATTCCACGAAAGTGCCAAAAACTTTTGGAACATTGACTTCATGCCAAAGCGCTGCAAGCAAGTGAGTCTTACCAACGCCGAATCCGCCATCTAGGTATCTTCCATTGCGAGCGGTATTTTGCCGCTGCCAAAACTTCCTTTGCTGGCCAATCACTTTCGCAAAATCCCGCAAATTCTCGAGCGCTTGCGACTGAGTAGGTTGGTTTATATCCGGTATGTAGTTGTCGAATCGAACATGATTGAAATGCGGTGGTGGCACCAGACCTTCAATAAGTTCATCACTTGTCACTTTAGGAGTGATTTTAGATATCGACATATTCATAAGGGCAGAACTCTAAACTTTCTGCAAGAATTGCCACCTATGGATTTACTGAGTGTTGAATTTCTCGAAACGGTAGCCTTCCCAGCCAAAGGGATTCGTGCCATTATGGTTCGAAGTTCCAATGGAGGATATATTGGCAATAATGGCTCTTCGAGAGAATTGAGCCACCCAACAGATCTAAAGTGGCTTCTCGCCCATCGCTATGTCTCAGATGCAATATTGGTTGGTTCTGAAACTGCAATTCTCGAAAAATATCAGCCAATTAGCTGTCCGCCAGAATTTAGTGACTGGCGAACTAAAAACAATTTAAAGAAACTTCCTCTTTTGATTACCGCGACTAGAGATTCACAAAAGCTTGAAGTGCTCTTGGCCATTTCAGATTATGTAATCACTACGAGAGAAATCTGTGATATTCAAAACCCAAAAATCCTCTCATACGGTGAAACCGAAATCGACTGGAAACTCGCACTTGATCATCTAAACGAATTAGGAATAATCCGAATCACTTGCGAAGGTGGGCCTGCTTTAGTTGAACAACTTTTGAACGTTGGATTAATTGACCAATTTGCGTTGACGCAAAGTAATCAAAGCGGAATTGAGCAGACTTACCAACGGATAAATACATATTTGGAAACAACGAATCACACAGAAGTGTTTGCAGAGGATGGTTTCACTTTCTCTTACTTTGGAACACTTCCAACCTGGGAAGAATTACTAACAGTTGGCGAGTATTTTGTATTGCGCGATGCTGGTACGCAGGCGCCATTTTCGGTTGCCTACGAAAAGAAACCCGCTGCTGGCTACTACACCTGCAGGTCCTGTGGAACTCGTTTATTCGATGCAACAGATCAGTTCGATGCTAGATGTGGTTGGCCAGCCTTTTGGAAACCAAATGATCAAGCAAATTTGATTTTGGAAGACGACAACAGCAAGGGTTATCTCAGAGTTGAAGTCAAGTGTGGAAGTTGTAATAGCCACCTAGGTCACGTTTTTCATGGCGAAGGTTTTGGATTTCCAACAGATGATCGCTATTGCATAAATGCGATTTGCTTAGTCCGTAAATACGATTAGCCGAGAGCTATTTGGCAAACGCCTAGTAATGCAATCACAATTCCCACATATTGGATTGCCATGAGTCTTTCTTTGAGAAATAACCAAGCCATCAATACTGTAACTACCGGATAAAGTGACGACAACACTGAAACAATCGCCAGCAAATCAGATTGCGACGCAGTTGCGAAAGCTACATTTGCAAGTACATCGAAGGCTCCAACCAAAACAAGTAGCCCCAAGTGAACTGGTTGCACTCGAATTACTGACTTTGCGCGCCAAATCATAAATAATCCAATGAGAATCGATTGAACACGCATCAAAATCATGGTGGTTGAAACTGAATAAGCACCACCTTCCTTCAAGAAAATAAAACAAGCCCCAAAGCCAATTGCCGCACCAATCGCCAAGAAAACTGGTTTCGCCGCAGATGCGCCATTTAATTCTGGTCCACTAGCAAGAGCTACACCCAAGAGTGCGAAGAGAATGCCTAAGAATTGCATTCCAGATGGCTGTTCACCTGACCAGATTCCGGCAGCTACGGGCAAAATCGCACCTAATGAGGCAATTGGAGAAACTATCCCCATCGTGCCAGTTGCTAAGGCTTTATAGAAACTCATCATTCCGAAGAAACCTGAGAGGCTGGCTAAGGAAGCCATAAAACCTGCCCGCCAGTCCCATCCATCATTTGCGAAAAAGAAATAGATGGCCATTGTTAACAAACCAAAGAATTGTGAAATGACAAGCACATACGCGACTTTGTAGGTTTTGGAAATTAGACCACCAAGAAAATCTGCTACGCCCCACATCAAACTTCCAAGTAATGCCAGCGCCAAAGTCATGTGCGGACAATACTCAATTTGCGGCGAGCCAATTCATAGATTTGCCATTCGACAAAATAACCTTGAACTGTGAAAAGTGTTGAATCAAGTAATCCACAGTGGATTGAAATCACTACTCAGATTAAAGCCCTACTTGATAATCGCAGCACCCGTCCTGAAGTGAAACTCGACCACACCGCTGCCCCGGCTCGATTAGCGACACATACAGCTGCAATCGTCGCCGACGTAGATGTAAATGGAGAAGAAGTCGGCAATGGTCGGCTAGTTGTTTTATTTGAGCCGCATTTCCAAGACACCTGGGATGGCAATCTCCGAATGGTTGGTTTTGTCAGTGCAGATTTAGAAACTGAATTAGTAACCGATCCAATGTTGCTAGAAGTCGGGTGGTCTTGGGTTGAGGACTCTTTCAAAGCGAGAGAAATTAACCCACTAGCACTTAGTGGAACAGTCTCGAGATCTGGCTCACAATCTTTTGGCGATATATCAATGCGCCAACCCGAAGGTCAAGTCGAAATCAGAGTTTCATGGACAGTCCCAGATGGTGAAAATTTCACTGAGCATGCACTTGCCTGGATCGATTTAATAACCAGTGCTGCTGGCTTAGAACCACTTCCTGCTGGGGTTACAGCTTTATCATTGAAAAAGTAAAATGAATGATCTTGAATCTCTCGAAGAAGAAAACCGTTTCGAAACATTAACCTTCCCTTCCGAAGGTTTGCCGAGCCTCATAGACTCCAATGAAGGTCTAAATCAAATTTGTATCGAATTACAAAACGGCACAGGCCCAATTGCTATTGACGCTGAGAGAGCGAGCAGTTTTCGCTACAGCGCTCGCGCGTATCTGATTCAACTTAGGCGTCAAAACTCAGGGACCTACCTGATAGATCCAATATCGATTAGTGATTTTTCACAGCTTTCGAATGTTCTCTCCAAAGCAGAGTGGATCTTGCATGCTGCAACTCAGGATTTGGCGTGCCTCGCAGAAGTTGGTTTAAAACCAACAAAACTTTTTGACACAGAACACGCTGGCAGACTATTAGGTAAACCAAGAGTTGGCTTGGCTGCTCTACTCGAGTCTGAAATGCAGATAAGTTTGGCAAAAGAGCACTCGGCAGCTGATTGGTCCACCCGTCCCCTTCCTGAGCCTTGGTTGATTTACGCCGCCTTAGACGTTGAAAAACTTGTTGAACTTCGTGAAATCTTGTTAGCTCAATTAAATGCCAAAAATAGGTTGCATTGGGCGGAACAAGAATTTGAATATTTGGTTGGATGGAAACCTGCTCCAGCCCTGCCCGAACCTTGGCGTAAAACCAGCGGTATTCACAAGGTTCGCCACCCTCGTCAACTAGCAATTATTCGCGAACTTTGGTCCGAGAGAGATCGAATTGCGCAAGAGCGAGACAAGTCTGTTAGCAAAGTGCTTCCAGATGCAGCCATAATTGATATCGCAAAAAATGAGCTCAAATCCGCGCGAGACGTCTACATGCTCGAAACTTTGCGAAACCGCAGTCACAAAGCTTTTGCGGATCTTTGGTGGGAAGTTAGACAGTATGCATTGTCTTTAGATGAAAATGAATTGCCAAAAGCTAGTGCTGGATTGAATTCAATCCCTCCAACAAAGGCATGGGAAGAAAAGAATCCCGAAGCACACGAAAGATTTTCAAAAGTGCGACCAAAGGTTATTGAAATATCTGAAACCCATGAAGTTGCGCCTGAGATAATCATCTCACCAGAAGTTATTCGCCAACTTTGTTGGAGCGGTTACGAAATTTTGACGACTGAAACCGAATTACAAAACTGGTTACTGAATCAAAACGCGCGCCAGTGGCAAGCCGAACTTCTCAGTTCAGATGTATTTGCTTTGCTTTTTGACTAGAGCAAACTTCGCAAAACATATTGCAAGATTCCGCCGTGACGGTAATAGTCCGCTTCACCCGGAGTGTCTATTCGCACGACTGCGTCAAACTTCACAACTTTTCCATCCTGCTTTGTAGCAGTTACTGCAATAGTTTTAGGAGTCTTGCCATTGTTCAGTTCAACTATACCTGCGAAATCGAACACTTCACTGCCATCGAGATCTAGCGATGAAGCATTTTGTCCAGCTGGGAACTGCAGCGGAAGTACACCCATTCCGATCAAATTAGAGCGGTGAATACGTTCATACGATTGCGCGATAACAACTTTGACTCCAAGCAATGCAGTTCCTTTTGCAGCCCAGTCGCGAGATGAGCCAGATCCGTATTCTTTACCTGCCAAAATCACAAGTGGAGTACCTGCATTTTGGTAGTTGATAGAGGCGTCATATATGAAACTCTGTGGAGCGCCTTCCAAAGTGAAGTCACGAGTAAAACCGCCTTCAACTCCATCGAGAAGTTGATTCTTTAATCGAATGTTGGCAAAAGTTCCGCGAATCATGACCTCATGATTTCCACGACGAGATCCATATGAGTTGTAATCAGCTTTTGCTACTCCATTGGCATCAAGGTACTGCGCTGCAGGAGTTCCAGCTTTAATTGAGCCAGCTGGTGAAATATGGTCAGTAGTAACCGAGTCTCCAAGCAATGCTAAAACACGAGCACCAGAAAAATCAGTAACTGGTTTAGGTTGCTTTGGCATGCCTTCGAAGTATGGAGGTTTACGTACATAAGTTGACTTCGAATCCCATTCAAAAGTATCGCCAGTTGGAACTGGAAGACCTTGCCAACGAGAATCTCCTTCAAATACGTGTGCGTAGCGTTCGGAAAACATTTTGCGATCAATCGCACTATCAATCGTTGCTTGAACCTGAGCAGGTGTTGGCCAAATATCCTTTAAGAAAACTGGATTGCCATCCTTGTCATTTCCTAACGAATCGTTTTCGAAATCAAAATTCATAGTTCCAGCAAGCGCGTATGCAATTACAAGTGGTGGAGATGCTAAGTAATTCATCTTCACATCAGGGTTGATGCGACCTTCAAAGTTTCTATTTCCACTTAGAACAGAAACAACTGTTAAATCTTCTTTGTTCACCGCGTCAGAGATTTCTTCTGGAAGGGGTCCACTGTTTCCAATGCAGGTCACACAACCATAACCAACTAGATGAAAACCTAAATTTTCCAAATACGGAGTTAGACCTGATTTGTTGTAGTAATCGGTTACAACTTGGGAACCAGGTGCCAAAGTTGTTTTAACCCAAGGTTTTGAAGTTAAACCCTTTTCGACAGCATTCTTCGCAAGCAAACCCGCACCGAGCATGACTGAAGGGTTTGAAGTGTTTGTGCAAGAAGTTATAGAAGCGATTACTACATGCCCATGATCTAATTCAGTTTCCTGACCACTTGCCAATTTCACTGGGGTTTTTTTATGCGCTTGCCCATTTGTGTATGTTGCTACTGCAGCTTCAAATTCAGACTTTGATTTAGTAAGTTCAACCCGGTCCTGTGGTCGCTTAGGCCCAGCAATTGATGGGACCACTGTGCTCAAATCAAGTTCTAAATATTCACTGTATTTCGGCTCAACATAATCTTCCGCTTTTGCATCGTGCCACAAACCTTGCTTGCGAGCATAGATTTCTATCAAAGCGAGTTCGTCTTCTTTGCGACCAGTAAGTTCGAGGTAACGCAATGTTTCTTCGTCAATTGGGAAGATAGCTGCTGTTGAACCGTACTCTGGCGACATATTTCCTATAGTGGCACGGTTGGCCAAAGGCACACTTGCCACACCTTCACCATAAAACTCGACAAACTTTCCAACAACTCCATGCTGGCGGAGTAATTGCGTAATGGTCAAAACCAAATCTGTTGCGGTAGCCCCTGCTGGAAGTTGACCAATAAGTTTGAAACCAACCACACGTGGAATCAACATCGAAACGGGTTGGCCAAGCATTGCGGCTTCTGCTTCAATGCCGCCCACTCCCCAACCCAAAACACCAAGTCCATTGACCATTGTGGTGTGCGAGTCAGTTCCGACAACTGTATCTGGATAAGCAACTCCGCCTCGAACCATAATTGTTCGAGCTAGATGTTCGATATTTACTTGGTGCACAATGCCAGTTCCTGGCGGTACAACTTTAAATTCACTGAAAGCCGTTTGGCCCCAACGTAAAAATACATAGCGTTCGTGATTGCGTTCGTATTCAACTGCAACGTTTAAATCAAAAGAATCTTTACGACCGAAATTGTCAGAAATAACTGAGTGGTCAATGACCAATTCTGCTGGCGCTAAGGGGTTAATCTTTTGCGGATCTCCACCTAGGTCCTTCACCGCTTCACGCATGGTTGCAAGATCAACCACACATGGCACGCCAGTGAAGTCCTGCATGATTACACGTGCGGGAGTGAATTGAATCTCTTCCGAAGGCTCACTCGATGCATCCCAATTACCGAGTGCGGCAATCTGCGCCTTAGTGATGTTTGCGCCGTCTTCGCAGCGCAACAAATTTTCCAAAAGAACCTTGTGTGTGTATGGCAGAGCTTTTGAACCTTCAACTTTGCTGATATCGAAATACTCAAACTCTTGGTTTCCGACCGTCAACTTTAGTTTTGCGTTGAACGAATTCGGGTGTGCCATATTTACTCCAAACTAAGTGCCTATCAGCCCTGAATCTTACTCGGCACAAATAAGGCAAAAGATTCGAGATGTTGCGTCTGTCCAAATGCGTCCCAGGCGCGGACCTCGGACAATTCATATCCAAATTCAGCGAAATAAGCCACGTCACGCCCTAACGAAGCCGGATCACATGCCACGTACAAAACTTTGGCGGGCTTCAGTTTTGTGATGGACTGAATCACATTGGCACCTGCACCCGCTCTTGGAGGATCTATCAATATTGAATCAACATTTTTAAGCTTTGAATTAGCAAACCATTTTTCAACGCCCATTGCATAGATATGTACGTTTGGCAGATTTCGCGTATTGCGCTTCAAACTTGATACAGCTTTGAGGTCACCTTCTACGCTTTCCACTCTCCCACCTGCGCCAACTTTCGCGGCGAATGGCAGTGTAAACAAACCGCTGCCTGAATATAAATCGCAAACGTGTTGACCGGTTTTAACATCTAGCATTTCGAGTGCGGTATCTACAAAAACCTTCGGGGCTTGAGTGTGAGCCTGCCAAAAACTCTTTGCATTCAATTGGTAGTTGAAGTTGTCAACTTTTTCAACAATTCGATATTCGGCATCATCAGTGGC
>JAHEEQ010000092.1:6412-9003 GCA_024640585.1 Micrococcales bacterium | reverse complement strand
CATTTACGTATGCACTGAACGACATTGGCGGCAGGGCTGCACTCATCAACTTCTTAACAAGTTCTGGTACGGACGGTAAGTCTGAGAGCTTTGGCGCAAAACTCTTAGCGGTGAAGGAAATCAAATGAAAACGCTATTGGCCTTACTGCTCATCAGCACCGCAGCCTACAGTCAAGTTATAGCGCCCATCAAGAGCGCTACTGCAAATGATTTAGTAGAGAAGCTTGCGCCAACAGACGATCAACCAAAGACTCGCAGCTTGGGCAACAGAAACATTGTCGTTAAACCCAAGAGCGTTGATTTAGTCATTCAATTTGATCTGGACTCTGCAAAGTTAAAAGAGCCGAGTAAACCGTTGTTAGACAGCTTGGTTGAGGCCATGAAGAATGACCGTTTGGCATCCATTCAGTTCAAAGTTGAGGGTCACACAGACGCTCAAGGATCTGAGCAGCACAACCTGCGCTTAAGTCAATCGCGTGCGGAGTCCGTGATTACCTATTTGGTATCCAAAGGGGTAGAGAACAACAGGCTCGTTGGAGAAGGTAAGGGGTTCTCGGAACTACTTATGCCAGACAAGCCCAAAGCAGCTGAGAACAGGCGTGTTCGGATCACGACACAACCATGAACAAAATACTCATCCCTTTGTTGCTTGGAATCTGCACCGGTGTCAGTTGGGCCGAGCCACTGTTAGTTTCCGCTGAGGAAATGACAGCATCAAACAATGCAAAACCAGCCTTCACTGCTAAATCAGTTCCTATCAAAGATGCACCGCAGATAGAACTGACTGCGCCTAAGTTATCAACGCCTGTTAGCAGTCCTACGCCTATTGAATTGAAGTTTCAGACAACCGCCCCGAGTGCTGTTAAACCAGAGACATTCAAAGTACTTTACGGATCGTTTGAGATTGATATTACAAAGCGGATCTTGAATGTTGCGAAGGTAACGGAATCAGGTGTATTTGTTCAAGAAGCCAACCTACCGAAGGGTAAGCACAAGCTGCTGATGGTGATTGAAGACACAGCCGGCAGGCGTGGTAATCGATCAATAGATTTTGAGGTGAAGTAAATGATCACATTTAAAAAATTCACACTTCTATTTACTGTTGTTGCGGCTTTGCTCACCCCATTGGTAAGTAATGCAGCATGTGGTTTTACAGACAAAAAAGTGACGTTTGCAGATGGTTCATCAACATGTCTGAACGAATTTAATTTTTTAAACGTCAAAGGCTTGATGAAGTCTGTGCCAAATGAAAGTTATTCATCTAAATCTAAGGCACACAATACATATGCAGTAGCTGTAACTGCAGAACCACTCTTGTGCCCATTTGAACAAAGCATGCAATGGGATTGGAATGGCGATGATGCTCGTCGCGCAGTTAGTTCTTGTGAGTCAAAAATGCCTGTTGCAATACAGTCTCTGGGGAAGTCTCAGAGCGTACAAAACTGCAAATGTGAAGTTTTAGTAGATAACGGCAAATCAAAATTTACCAAATCAGAGTTTGAGCAACGTACTAGGCAGTACGAACGTCAAATTGCACTTGGACTCAAACCTATCCAAATTGCAGAGAATCAATTGAAAGAGCAAGCTGATCGCGAGGCTGAGGCCTTACGTCAAGCAGAAGCGAAAAAACGTGAAGATGACAGGCTCATAGCGATGAAAGAACGCGCCGAGCGAGAGGAAGCAGAACGGAAAAAGAATGCACCCCCAACAGTCTTCGCGTCACGAAAAGCCTTACTGATTGGTAATGACAGTTATAAATATGCAACCAAACTAGACAACGCACGTAACGATGCCGCATCTATGGCTGCTGAACTTAAATCTTTCGGATATGAAGTGACTCTACGTTTGGATCAAAGTCAAAAGGACATGCAGGCAGCGCTGAGAGATTTCAGAGATGGTGTGAAAGAAGGAGATGAAGTTCTCTTCTATTTCTCAGGACATGCAGTAGAAATTGAAGGAAAGAATTTCTTAACTCCAATCGACACAATTGGAGTAAATCAAGGGCAACTTGCTGATGATTCTATTGATCTCAAGTCAGCAGTTTTGGAGCCACTTTCAAGAAAACGTGTAAAGCTAACCTTGGCCTTGATTGATGCATGCCGTGATAACCCATTTTTGAAAAATGCTGCCACTAAATCATTTAGTGGTACGAGAGGACTTGCACCAACGACACCAGCCGTTGGTCAATTAATTGTTTACTCAGCAGGGTCTGGTCAGACAGCTTTAGACAGGCTTGGCCCAACTGATACAGCGAAGAATGGCCTCTTCACTAGGGTATTTCTTCAAGAGATGAAGAAAACTGATCAGCCTATCGATAGAGTAATTAAAAATGTCCGAACAGAAGTGGTGCGACTTGCAAAAACAATTGGACATGATCAAGTTCCAGCCATTTACGATGAAGTAGTTGGTGATTTTTATTTTAAGAAATAATTTTTATGGCTTCAGAAATTGAAAACAACGGGACTATTGGTACTGCAAATCTACTAACAGCTAACGTTCAGATGACAGGACAGTCATCAAGCTCAAGTGACTATGATTTTTTCAAACTTTATACTTCTGGCAGCGGCACAGCCCAATTCAGTCTAACTCTT
>JAHEEQ010000092.1:0-6312 GCA_024640585.1 Micrococcales bacterium | reverse complement strand
AGTCGTATACAACTTCAAGTTCAGCAACGTATTCAGTTGTTTCACAATCGGCTGGTTACTCCTACATTTCCGTCAATTCATATTCAACATCAGACTATTCAATCGCAGGAAGCTTTATTGCAAACTCTGATTCAATAGCTAAAAATGAAGTTGAAGGCAATGACTCCATCGCTACTGCAAATCTACTAACAGCTAACGTTCAGATGACAGGACAGTCATCAAGCTCAAGTGACTATGATTTTTTCAAACTTTATACTTCTGGCAGCGGCACAGCCCAATTCAGTCTAACTCTTCCATCTAGTAATTACTCCTCTTACTACATCAAGATTTACGATAGTTCTGGCACGCTTCAAAAGTCGTATACAACTTCAAGTTCAGCAACGTATTCAGTTGTTTCACAATCGGCTGGTTACTCCTACATTTCCGTCAATTCATATTCAACATCAGACTATTCAATCGCAGGAAGCTTTATTGCCGACACACCTGTTCAAGTTTCATATGAATTATCAACAGCGAGTGCATCAGTAAATGAAGGCGGCACAGCGCGATTCATACTAGTCACAACCAATGTTCAAGCCGGCACAACTTTAAACTACTCACTTTCTGGCGTATCAGCTGCCGACCTCTCAAGTGGAAGCCTAACAGGCACTGTTACAACTGTATCCAACGGTAGTTCAAATTACATAGATATACCAATCGCAGCAGACAAGTTGACTGAAGGAGCTGAAACCCTCACTATCAGCTTGCAAGGAAAAACAGCTTCAATAGTGATCAATGACACATCTGTTGCCTTAGCTTCACCAACCTATTCAGTTGCAGCGACAAGTAGCTCATTCAACGAGGGATCGACGGCTACTTTTATTCTGACCACAACAAATGTATCTGCTGGTACGTCTGTGTGGTATTCCTTGTCAGGAATCAGTTCAGCAGATGTTTCTGGCGGCTCTTTAGGTGGGTATGCCACTATTGACTCAAGTGGTCGAGCAACAATTTCAGTACTAATTGCAGCTGACAATTTAACTGAAGGTAATGAGACGTTAACGGTAACTACGGGAGCTACTAGCACCTCAAACGGAGTTACTGCATCAACCCAAATCATAGACACATCTAAGTCACCATCTCCAACCTACGCCGTCACCACAAATTGGACATCAACAACTGAAGGTACGCCAATTGTTGCGACTCTCGCTACTACTAACGTTGCAGCTGGCACAACTCTCTATTACCAATTATCAGGATCAGGAATCACATCTTCAGACTTTGGAGGTTTGTCTCTATCTGGAAGTTCCGTAATAAATTCATTAGGCCAAGCAACACTAAATATCCCTCTCTCGTCCGACGTAACAACTGAGGGGGATGAAACTTTTTCAATTCAGTTCTACACCGACTCTGCAAGATCCATAACAGCTGGCTCTGCTGCATATGTCACTATTCTTGATACATCCAAAGGAATTGTCACACCCACATATACAGTTAGTGCAAATTCATCATCTGTAAATGAAGGCTCGACAGCAGAGTTCACTTTTGTCACTACCAATGTTTCTTCTGGGACTACTTTTTACTATCAGCTGTCAGGCACAGGAATTACAACCTCAGACTTTTCTAGTCTTCCTCTAACAGGATCCACTGCAATCAATTCTTTGGGGCGGGCAACAATTTCTATTGCAATCTCCGCTGACAATTTAACTGAAGGCGATGAAAATCTTACTATTCAGTTATACGCTGACTCAAACAGAATTACTCCGGTGTTGGCTGGTACCTCTGTGACGATCACAGACACATCAAAAAGTGTCGCTACACCAACTTACTCTCTTACATCGAGCAGCTCATCTGTTAACGAAGGTTCAAATGTAGTTTTTACGCTCACAACAACAAATTTAGCAGCTGGAACTTCTGTTGCATACACCGTGACAGGCGTCAGTTACTCAGATGTTTTAGGCTGGGGTGCACCGCCAATTGGTGGTGCATTTGTTGTGGACTCTATGGGAAAAGGAACTGTCTCGATAGGAATAGCTTCTGACAATCTCACCGAAGGAACAGAATATTTGACGTTAACGGCTGGCGGAAAATCAGTCCAAGTCGCAATTAACGATACATCGACATCAAAGACTTCGGATTTTCCCATCACGCTTACTAAAGAGCAAATGCAAGTTGCTCCACAGTTAGTATTCAATACATACAGTCCACATGAAGGAGAGAAATGGAATTTCTTAGCAAATTTTTATGACAAGAAATTGTTGAGTAAGGAAATTAAGCCTGCATCTTTTTCAGCCAGCACCGCGAGTATTTATGATTTTTATGCGATGACTATTGACGATCCGGAATATTTGGCGATTTATGACTCAAATGGATCATTGATTAAGACATCTGTTGAAGGTTTTGAATGGCTACCTTTTGTAAACGATACCGGTAGTTCATTTGACTTTGACAATATTTTTTCTTGGTCACCTCCCAAAGATGGAGTTTACTACCTTGCAGTAATTTTGTCGCAAACTACATCTGAACCGTTTTATGAGTTTGGAGCTTACGAAAAAAGATCTACTGTTCCATCAATTCCCATTGGTGATGGTAAATTTTTTTATGCCAGCGCGAATTCTGATGATATTTATGGATCTTTGTATATTGATGTAGTTAAACAAACATCCAACTATTCAGAATCGCTTTTAACCAAGCTATCAGACGGCTCGTGGCAAATAAAAAACAAGCTCAATAGTTCAAATTCAGACAATATAACTAACATTGAGCGCATTGAATTTATAGACCTCAATATTGCAATTGATGTTTCGGGATCTGCCGGGCAAGTAGCAAAAATTCTTGGCTCAGTCTTTGGCCCAAGTTTCGTCAAGAACTCAGTTTTTGCTGGAATTGGGTTGGCTTATTTAGATGGTGGAATGAGTTATTTGGATCTTTGTGGATTAGCAGCTGGTGCGGCAGGCCTTACAACTCCAGATGCCCTAGTGTCCACCTTGCTTCGGAATGTGACAGGAAGCGAACCAAGTGTTTTAAGCAAAGCCACTTACCTTCAATCAATTTCAAATGGATCTAGCTACGCATCTGTTGTACAACAAATTGCAGATTCTGCCATCAATGCTCAAAGTATCAAATTATCTGACCTTGCTAATACCGGATTGGCCTACACTCCCTATGTATTGCCTCCGACGTACAACTTAAGAGCATCAACAGCCTCAGTAAATGAAGGCTCGACTGCCACATTCAATTTAACTACAACTAATGTTGCAGTAGGTTCTGAGGTCAGTTACACCCTTTCTGGCGTAAGCACCTCTGACTTAACTTCAGGCACATTAACAGGCAAAGTAACTGTAGGCGCTGGCGGTGCCACAAGTATCAACATTCCAATCGCAGCAGATGGAATCACCGAAGGTCAAGAAAGTCTCACGATTACTGCTCAAGGAGCAACCGCTTCAATTTTGATCAATGACACTTCAAAAAGCACTGCTTCTCCAACTTACACACTAACGCCTGCAACCCTATCAGTCAACGAAGGTGAATTAGCCCGAGTCTATGTAAATACAACCAATGTTGCAACAGGAACTGTCTTGCAATACGGAGTGTCTGGTATAAGCGCAAGCGATGTTATTGGCGGGCTAACCAGAACAACAACAGTCGATTCTCTTGGTCAAGCCTTCATCAACATTCAAACTGTCTCAGATCAATTGACTGAGGGGCCTGAAACTATGTACATCACCTTGGGAACTTCAGTTACCAGCTTTACCATCAACGACACTTCTATAACTCTTGTTGGCGTAATTGATAACGGTGATGGCGGCGGCGGCGGCGGCGGCGGCGGCGGTGGTGGTGGTGGTGGTGGTGGTGGTGGTGGTGGTGGTGGCGATTAAATTACTTAACGTTGCACCCTGAAAAAGAAGTCACCACTCAAACTTGTATTTTCCCAAGGAGTCTGCTGGTTCTTTGTTTCTTCCTGAACAGACCTCCTAACCTCTTTGAAGACCTGCTCAATTGGCTTATTGGGTGACTGCATGGCCTTCACAAGATGCTTTGTATATGGGCTATTACGCTCTCTTGGATCGCCATCTGAAGCCACTTTTCCGGGTGAGGTTGCATAAGCGATGATCGTTCCTCTGGGTGCATCCATATTCGCTAGGCCACGTGATGACGAACGGAAGCTACGACCGAACGGATCATCTCGGCAGGCATCAACAATTAAGATGTTTACGCCTTTTCCGGCCGTACTCATTTTCTCAAGAATCAATGAAACATCTAGGCCTTGATCAGCAATTTCATCTTCACGTTGAATGTCTGCATTAACAGGAATGAAGTAGTTTCGCCCTTTTACTTCTACTCCGTGCCCTGAGTAGTAGACCAAGCCAACATCGTTATTTATAAGTCGGTCACCGAATTGCCGGACTGCTGTCCTCATTTGCGGAAGTGTCGCATCACGTAAATCAATGACATCAAAGCCGTTTGCCTTCAAAGAAAACGAAACATCATCAGCATCATTACTTGAATTTTTCAAAGGTCTAACTTTATAGTTCGCATTACCAACAACTAGAGCGAGACGTTTTCCAATAGACACACTACTTACTGCCTGAGAAGCAACGGGTCGCTGTTGTGCCACCTTGAGTTGTTCCTCTAATTCTTGCCTTTTTTTATTAGCAGCTGCGAGTTCTATAGCAAGTCTTTCCCGCTCTACTAGTGCTAGGTTTGTTGAAGCAGATTGTGGTGATGTCAATATTACATTTGAACTATTATTTGCTGGCGCTGAGGCATCCATAGCAACAGTAGTTTGAAAATTATCATTCAACCATATTCCCTGCTGAACTACTGCTCCATTAGACGAATACTCTGTTCCTTTTCCATAACGCTTGTCTTCTCTAAATTCCCCAACGAACTTTCTTCCGTCCGCATAAATAAATTCGCCACTTCCATTCGCCTTGCCGAATTTATGATCACCCGAATATTTATCTCCGTTTGCGTAGCTATAAATTCCTTTTCCGTGCATTCTTCCATCAACGAATTCTCCTACGTAGGAGTTCCCATTTGGAGCTTTGAAGTTAGCAACGCAATTGTTCCAATTACTTAACTGAACTCCTATGCAAGCCGGTAAATTACTTGAATTTATTACCCGATTGTTTTTTGCCTGTTTTGAATCTGACTGAGCCGTAGATGCTATTGCTGTGTCATTGGCATATTTTGAAAAAAGATTCTGATCTACAACTATTCCGTTATTTATCAATACCGCACATTCGCAGCCATTTTGTTGGCAAGAGTTTAAAGATTTGGCAACTGAGTCATCACCAGAATTTGAAGTTGTAATTGATTTGATAGAAATACTGTTGCAACTTTTTTCTCTAGCTGCGGAGATAACATACCCAATGGATTGAGCGGCCACTTGTGCTACTTCTCGGTTTGTTTCTATGTCCTTGTT
The DNA here is from genome assembly GCA_024640585.1 of Micrococcales bacterium. The sequence continues at coordinate 905 of JAHEEQ010000092.1, read as the reverse complement.
ACTTGCAAACCGATAGTCACTGAGGCATCCATAAACACCAGAAAGTTTAAGTTTTGGTGGGCATTGATTTGTAGAATTTGCAGTTTCCAATCTCCACGTATATTTCATACTTGCCCAACTTTCTTGGATAACTCCTCCTTCAAGAGCGGGCTTAAATTGACACTTTACTAACGCTTGCCTAGCTGCTTCGTCCAACCTGCGAAAACCAGAACTTTTTTCAATTTGTGATTCAATTACCTTTCCATCAAAACCAACTAAAAATTTTAAGTGAACAGTTCCTTCTTCATTCATCCGTTTTGAATCAGCAGGGTACACAGGCTTTTCACAGCTTGAAGTGTTAATTACAGCACTAGTGTTCTGTGCAAAAGCAGGGCCCAAGCCAAAGAGGCATATCAGCAAAAAGCGATTCAAAAATTTCATTGCTCAATGGTAATCATTTTCACAATCAAGTCCAAACGCGAACGTTCGCAATCTTTCCAAGAATTTTTATTCCCCCCGGCTAGGACATTCCAAAAAGCAAAGGGGGCCTTCCGCAAGCTCACCGTTTAAGCAAATTAGAGCGTAAAGGCTGACGGGAGTCCCATCGCAAATAAGTGGGGGTGGGGGTACGGTGGGGTCTGACTGAGCGGGAAATTGGAGGGGCGGGGGGCTTGTATTTGGTTTAGCAAACAACCAAGTTCTTTTTGCTGGTTTTGACTTGCGTCATGCAAGCCCAAATTTATTGATATGTCTTATGGTATGTATGAAACAAAAAAGCCCCGTAATGGGCTTATTCATTAGTGCTCTGGCGGAGAGGGAGGGATTCGAACCCTCGGTGATGTTGCCACCACGCCTGATTTCGAGTCAGGTACATTCGACCACTCTGCCACCTCTCCTACACTCACCTTTGCGGCTGGTCACTGCCG
>JAHEEQ010000089.1 GCA_024640585.1 Micrococcales bacterium | reverse complement strand
TGATGGCGAAAAAGGTTTGCAATTAGTAATCGAACTCAAGTCTGGCTTCAATCCACAAGCAGTTCTCGCTCAACTCTACAAAACCACACCGCTTGAAGATCAATTCTCCATCAACAACGTCGCTCTTGTCGATGGTGCTCCGCAAACCCTCGGCCTTGTTGAGATGCTCGAAGTATTTCTTGGGCATCGAATTGAGGTTGTACGCAGACGAAGCGAATTTCGCCGCAAGAAGGCACTTGATCGACTTCACTTAGTTGACGGACTCTTGATTGCCATTGTTGACATCGACAAAGTAATTGCGGTGATTCGAGCAAGCGATGACACAGCCGCAGCTCGAGAGCAATTGATGAAGCAATTCAAACTAAGCGAAATTCAGGCAAATTACATCCTTGAAATGCCACTTCGTCGACTAACTAAATTTTCTAGAATTGAAATCGAAAAAGAACAAAAGGAACTTCGAGACACAATTTCACTTCTTGAGCAATTGCTTGAAAGTGAAAATGCAATCAAATCTGTTGTAAGCGACGAACTAGCTGATGTTGCTCGCGAATTCGGCACAGCTCGACGAACTTTGTTGCAAGAAGACGATGGCAGCGCTTCAATCGCAGTGGATTTAGAAATTGCAGACGATCCGACTTTAGTCATGATGTCGGCTTCAGGTTTGGTCGGTCGTTTTGAACCAAAAAGCACAGCTAATCGTGGAAATCGTTCAAAACACGACACAGTTGTATCTCAAGTTAGCGCAACCGCTCGTGGTGAAGTTGGACTAATAACAAGTTCTGGAAAATTGCATCAAATTTCCGTTATGGAAATTCCAGCGCTACAAGGCAGTGCATCTACGACATTAAAAGGTGGAAGCGCTGTCAAAGACTTTGCAATTCTCGACAAAGGCGAAATTCCACTTGGATTGGTACCGCTCAATAAACCAGTGACGATTGCTATTGGAACTGCAAATGGCGTGGTCAAGCGAATTGAAATTGAATCAGCAAAGACAAAATCTTCAGAAATCATAAAACTTGAAGCTGGCGATGATGTAGTTGGATTTGGAATCACAACCAAGAAATTTGATAACCTCGTATTCATCACTTCAGATGCTCAACTTCTGCACTACAAAGCGGACTTGGTTCGTCCACAAGGTAAAGCTGCGGCTGGAATGGCAGGCATCAAAGTTTCGGATGGCGCATGGGTGATTGCGTTTGCTGTTGTCTCTAAAGATTCCCAAGTTGTGACCGTAGGTGGAAATTCCGACGCTCTACCTGGAACTCAGGCACGCACAATCAAAATATCCGAGTTGGCAGAGTTCCCATCTAAAGGCCGGGCAACTGGCGGCGTTAGGTGCCACACCCTCAAACGCGGTGAAGATCAGCTAATTTTTGCAGGCGCAGCTAGTGGCCCAGTAAGAGCAAGTAACGGCGTAAATCCAGTTGAGCTTCCAGACTTCCTTTCAAAAAGAGATGCGAGTGGTTCTGCAACTGAAGTATCGCCAACCCATTTGGTTGGAGATTTCGCATAATGACAACCTGCCATGATTCTGCAATAAATGAACCTTTGATTGGAACTGCTGAATTCAAAAAAGTTTACCTTGTAATTGAACAGCCAGGTACCTGGGGAAATGACGCCCTAGTTGAATGCTCTTTGCCTGAAGGTCTTGGAGCAGCTTTAAAAGCACAAATTAATTTTCCAGAAGTTGGAATTTTCTTAGCAAGACGTACCGATCTTGCCCAAACTGAACGTCGCACAACAAATCGTCGTAGATTTTGGTTGGCTCACACATCTCCTGGTGGAGTACGAATGCGCTCAGGATCCTTGGACAATATTGCTGATGTTTTGCGCTGGGATTGGTCTGCAATAATTCGAGGAGAATTGCCGGCTGTGGGTCGTCGTTCGGCTGATCCAGTCCTATTTCTTTGCACCAATGGAAAGAAAGACCAATGTTGCGCTGTTCATTCACGCAAAATTGTTGACGAATTACGTCCAAATCCCGAATTGACTGGCCAGATTTATGAAGCATCACATTTAGGTGGCCACCGTTTCGCTCCTACTGGTTTATTGCTTCCTTACGGAATTATGTTTGGTCATCTAACTAGCGAAACCACACAAGAAATACTTAATGACGCATGGTCTGGAAACTTAAATTCAAACTTTATGCGAGGAAGAACCGCTCAACCACCATTTGCTCAAATTGCCGAAATTGAAACTCGTAAATTTGCAAACATTGGTCAAATCGATTCGCTTGATGTTGTTGTGCTTCGAAGTGGCAAGCCAATTTCGGCAACTGGGATTTCAAATTTAACTGAAAATGATCTTGTACAAGTTCGCCATGTAGATGGTAGAAGTTGGAACGTTGAGCTTGAAGGTGCAAAAACAATTTCACGAAAGAAACTCTGCACTGGAGAAGAAAGTGTCGATGATACTTGGCTAGCAACAAATATAAGCCAAGTTGAAAATTGGCATTTCTAGTCTGCAGCTCCACCACTGCTGTGCCCTGGGAATACTCCGAAATTCTCATCAATATAAGGAGCTGCGTTATTTACCGCAGTAGCAGCCTCGCCAAATCCAACTGCAATAAGTGGAACTTTTCCTTCATAAGTTGCGATGTCGCCAACTGCAAAGACTCTTTTAATTGAAGTCTCCATGGTTGGTTTGACAATTATGTGGCGCTTTTCAAGATCTAGTCCCCAATTTGCAATTGGTCCAATATTCGCGACAAAACCCAAGGCTGCAACAACTGTTTCGCATTCGAGCACTCTAGTTTCGCCCGACTCTTTGAATTTGATCTCTACGCTTGAGATATTTTCTTCACCGTTTATCGCAGAAATTTCTGCCGACGTAATTAGTTCCACTCCTATTGCTTTCACCTGTTCAACAGTGGCCGCGTGCGCACGGAAAGCATCACGTCTATGAACTAGCGTTACTGACTTGGCAATAGGAGCCAGTGAATACGCCCAGTCGAAAGCAGAATCTCCGCCACCTGCAATTACGACCTGTTTGCCAGCATGTTCAGAAAGAGTTGGAACGAAATGCACAAGACCTTTGCCAAGCCATTCCATGCCTGTGGGCAGTGCTCTTGGAGTAAACGCTCCAATTCCACCAGCAATTATTACAACTTTTGCAATCACCTCTTCATCTGTATCCAATGTCAATTTGATGCCACTTGCGACTTCTTCAAGATTTGAAACTTGGGTGGACATCTTGAAAACTGGTTTTGCAGATTGCGCCTGCATAGTTAATCCGTCAATTAAATCTCGCCCTTTAATGGACGGAAAACCTGCAATATCGAAAATTTCTTTTTCGGGATACATTGCGGTGATTTGTCCGCCAATTTCGCCAAGAGCGTCAATAACTAAAACACTGAATCCTCGAAATCCGGCATAGTAAGTTGCATAAAGTCCAGCGGGGCCGGCGCCGATGATGGCCACATCAGTTTCAATCACTCGCTGAAACTAACGCTCCCATGTTCGCTAGCCAAGCATTTAGCCAAAATTCGTTACGCTTGCCTCATGAGCCACCCTCACATCGACGAACACACCTTTCCGCTTGATGCCTTTAAAGATGTAATCGATGGCAATGAGAAGTTTGCGCAAACATTTCAACATATGGATTTAACTGGCCGTGCAGCCAAAGGTCTGGCGATTGTTACATGTATGGACTCTCGCATCAACCCACTTGAAATAGTTGGAATGAAACCAGGAGACGTGAAGATTTTACGTAATGCGGGAGCGCGCGTAACAGATGACGTTCTTCGTACATTGGTTTTGGCCGCTTGGCTTTTGAACGTGAATCGGGTACTTGTTATCCCGCATACAGATTGCCGTATGGCATCTGGAACAGAAGCTGACGTACATGCAGCCATATTTAAAGAATCTGGAGTGGATACTCGCGGTATTGAAATTCGCACAGTCGCGGATCAAAAAGCTGCTCTGGCAACTGATATCCAACGAATAAAGAGTTTCCCATTTTTACCAGAGAACTTAATAGTCGGTGGCGCAATTTACGACGTTGACAACGGCAAGATTTTGCCGCAAGACTCTTAATTATTTTTAAACGTCAATGCGTTCGCGATCCAAAGTGGAAGCACCCTGGACGATAAATTCTTTACGCGGAGCAACATCAGAACCCATCAACAAATCAAAGACTGATTCGGCCGCCTGGATATCTGCCATAGTGACTCTTCGCAAACTACGTCGGGCTGGATCCATAGTGGTTTCTCGCAATTGAATTGCGTCCATTTCACCAAGACCTTTGTAGCGTTGAATGGGTTCTTTCCAACGTTTTCCATCTTTAGACAATTTATCTAGAGTTTGCTTCATCTCTGCATCTGAATATGTATAGACAAAGTCATTCGACTTTCCTTGGTTGATAACTTCAATCCGATGTAGTGGTGGAACCGCGGCATAAACACGACCTTCTTCAAGAAGTGGGCGCATATAGCGATGAATTAATGTCAGGAGTAGGCAGCGAATATGCGCACCATCGACATCTGCATCCGACATCAAAATAATCTTGTTGTAGCGCGCTTGTTCTAGATCAAAAGTTCTGCCAGAACCGGCACCAATCACTTGGATAATGGATGCGCATTCTTGATTTTTTAGCATGTCAGCCAGAGAAGCCTTTTGGACATTCAAAATCTTTCCTCGAATTGGCAAAAGGGCTTGAAATTCGGAATTGCGAGCATCCTTTGCAGTTCCGAGCGCGCTTTCACCTTCGACTATGAAAAGTTCAGTGCGTTCTACATCGTCTCCGCGACAATCTCGCAGCTTCGCTGGAAGAGTTGAGGATTCAAGTGCGGTTTTACGACGTTGGACATCTCGGTGATGACGGGCTGCGAAACGTGCTCGCATTGCATTGGCAATCTTTTCTTGAATTAATTTTGCGGTGGCTTTGTCTCCTCGAGGTGGATTTGCAAGCCACTTGGCTAATTCTTTTGCAACAATTGAAGAAACAATTCTCGTTGCAGCCGGAGTGCCAAGAATCTCTTTTGTTTGCCCTTCAAATTGCGGCTCTGCCAAACGAACCGTCAAGATTGCCGTGAATCCTTCAAGGATGTCATCTTTGGTTACATTTTCTTCAGAAGCCTTTAGGATTTTGTTTGTGCGCAAAATTTCATTGAAAAGTTTTGCAAGCGATCTTTCGAAACCAGTTAAATGCGTTCCGCCTTTTGGTGTTGCAATGATATTTACAAATGATCTGACGTCAGTTTCATAGCCATTGTTCCATTGCATTGCAATGTCGACGAACATATCTCTTTCAACCTCTTGCGCAACTAAATGTCCTTTTCCATCAAGAACTTGAATGGTCTCAGTGAAATGTGATGTGCCACTCAGCCGGATTACGGGGCTTACCGCTTCGCCAACAGCAATATGGCTACAAAATTCTGAAATTCCGCCAGCAAATGAGAAGTTTTCAATTTCTGGAGTTGGGTTTCGGTGATCATTTATCGTGATTGAAAGACCAGGAACCAAAAATGCTGTTTGGCGTGCGCGATTTTTCAATGCATCCATATCAAAAGTTGCAGACTTGTCGAAAATTTGCCGGTCTGCCCAATAGCGAATTCGAGTTCCTGTCACACCTTTTTTAGCTTTTCCAGCTTTTTGCAAACCAGATTTTTTGGTGAAAGTTCCGGTTGGAGTTTCATCTGAAAATTCACCTGGGGTTCCGCGCTGGAAAGACATTACGTAGATTTGACCTTCACGATCAACTTCGACATCGAGACGTGCGGAAAGTGCATTTACGACACTCGCACCAACTCCATGCAAGCCACCTGAGGCTTGGTAAGAGCCGCCACCAAACTTTCCACCAGCATGTAATTTGGTTAGAACTAATTCAACGCCGCTTAATTTGGACTTTGTCTCAATGTCTACCGGGATACCTCGACCATTGTCTCGAACTTCAACCGAATCATCGGGATGCAAAATTATGTCGATTTGGGTTGCAAAACCAGCTAGAGACTCGTCCACTGAGTTATCAACGATTTCCCAAAGGCAATGCATCAATCCCCGGCTGTCTGTCGAGCCGATGTACATACCTGGGCGCTTACGAACAGCGTCTAAACCTTCTAGGACGCTGAGGTGTTTGGCCGAGTATTCATTGGTGCTTGGCTTGGTCGCGCGCGCCACTAAATCTCCTTATTTCAGGTCGGCAGGTTACCCTGCGTACCTGGCTTGTAAAGGGAATTCCTGAGCACAGACACGCTGAATTTCAACAGGCATTGCTCGCAGATTTCGGCTATGGTGCGCCACAAAACACGCCACAAGATACTTAAGGAGATACACGTGACCAATACCGCAACTCAAACACTGACCGCAGCAGACCGCTGTGACCGCTGTGGAGCCCAAGCGTATGTTCGCGTAGTTCTTCCTGGTGGCGGAGATTTACTTTTCTGTGCGCATCACTACACCGCAAATGCAGCTGCCCTAACCTCTAAAGCAGTTGAAGTAGTGGATGAAACCCGCTTCATTTAATACTTATAAAAGTAAAGGCCACTCAATTTTGAGTGGCCTTTATTTTTAGTATCAGTTATGGGCGGAAATCGCTCATCTGGTTTGCACGTGCAGGGTGACGAAGTTTGCTCATGGTCTTACTTTCTATTTGGCGAATTCGTTCACGTGTGACGCCATAAATCTTGCCAATCTCATCCAACGTTTTTGGTTGACCATCATCAAGACCATAGCGAGCTCGTACAACTCCAGCTTCACGGTCTGCAAGCGTGTCAAGAATCTCATTGATTTTTTCTTGCATCAAAGTAAATCCGACTGCTTCGGACGGGTCAATCGCCTCGGAGTCTTCGATCAAATCGCCGAATTCACTATCCCCTTCTTCACCAAGTGGGGTAGAAAGTGAGATTGGTTCGCGGCCATACTTTTGAACCTCAACAACTTTTTCAGGAGTCATATCTAATTCATGCGCCAATTCTTCAGGAGTTGGTTCGCGACCAAGATCTTGCAACATCTGTCGTTGTACACGTGCAAGTTTGTTGATTACTTCAACCATGTGAACTGGGATACGAATAGTTCTCGCCTGGTCAGCCATTGCGCGAGTTATCGCCTGGCGAATCCACCATGTGGCATATGTTGAGAATTTGTAACCTTTAACAAAGTCAAACTTTTCAACCGCACGAATCAGACCCAAGTTGCCTTCTTGAATCAAATCCAAGAACAACATTCCACGACCGGTGTAACGCTTTGCGAGCGAAACAACAAGACGCAAGTTTGCTGTTAGAAGGTGGATTTTCTTTTCGTGTCCACGCTTGATGGCTTTGTCTAGACAGAACTCGCAAATGTTCATCTTCGGAGTTTCTTCGGTCTCCTTGATGTTTACATAGCGCTTTGCTTCCCACCCGCAAACCCAGCATTTGATTTTCTTAGTAGCTGGCGTCTCGACCAATTTAGTATCACGAAGTTCTTCGGCCGCCAAACCTGCTTCAATCCATTCTGCAAGTTCAACTTCTTCTTCCGCGGTAAGCAGAGGAACTTTTCCGATTTGTTTTAAATAGTCTTTTACTGGGTCGGCAGTTGCGCCAGCTTGAGTGACAGTTTGGATTGGTTCGTCAGTTTCATCTTTATCTGAAATAACAAATGCTTGGCCTTCAGGGACTGCCGGCTTTTCGGTATTTTCATCCTTCTCAAGTTCTGCAATTCCTACAGCGATTTCATTGTTTAGTTCTATTTCAACTTTCGCAGCGTCTGCAAGACCTTCAACATTCACGCCATCAACATCGGCGTCCGCATCAACTTCAATTACTTCTTCGAGATCTACTGTTTCTTCATCTTCATCATCAATTACGTCATCGATTTTTTCGGATGTTTTCTTTGATGGTTCAATTTTCTTTGGCGCTGCAGCTGATTTTTTAGCGGGCTCAGACTTCTTGGCAGCTGGAGCAGATTTTTTAGCTGGAGCAGATTTTTTAGCTGGCGTAGCTTTTTTGGCAGGCTCAGACTTTTTGGCTGGCGTAGCTTTTTTGGCAGGAGTAGCCTTTTTTTCTGGCTCACTCTTTTTGGCTGCTGGCTTGGAAGACAATGCTTTTTTAGCAGCACCAACTACCTTTTTGACAGCGGATTCTTTTTTTGTAGACGTCGCTGCGTTCTTTTTAGCTGGCTCGGTTGGCTTTTTTGCCATCTTCAAAATCTCCTGTGGCCTTCATAACTAAGGCCCGTGTCAAGAGTTTCCTCTTAAACGGGCTGGCGTCGAGACGCGTGTGCGTATTGTGTCACAGTCAGTGACGCCAAGTGCACCGGTCTTCACCCTCTGTGGGCAGCCTTTACACATCCTCGGGCATGAACCTGACCCATCAAATTGCCCATTTGGGTAGCCGAATTCGCCATAGAACTCACCTACCTTCTCCAACAACCCTTCAGGCATGAGTTTTCGCAACTTCTTGGCGGGGTGCTTGACCGCTTTCATAGTCATTCACCCAAGTCCAGCAAATGCGACAAATGTCGAAGTGCTGCCACAAAAAGATGCCTACCTGATTACAGGTGGAGCTATACATCATTCAAATTTCACCAAAGATCGTGAAGAAGCAGCGACTTGTGAAAATTGTTTTTGGAAGGTGGTGACAATTTGTAAGTCCTGGCTAGATACCAGCCATGGATCTTGTCCATGGCTACGATTGCAATGTCCAGTGGACATGCAACTGGTCGAAGTGTTTCGCTCGAATGCACTGGCGCGTCCCGCTTACGCATCTGCAGAATGGTATTTCGTCAGTTATTCGTGCATTGGCGATGCTGGGCCAATTAGTTCTGAAGATATTGCTAATTCTTTGTCCCAATCTTGGCTTGTCAAAGTACCGCAATTGCAAATCAGGTTTTCGCCGCCAAACGATGCCATTTTGTGGCACCCGTTGAAATTTGAAATTCTTTCGAATTCCTCATTTGTGCAGACCCAAACTCTTCTAGGGACAAAGGTCACACTCCATGCCAGTAGCTTCCTCGATTTTCAATGCAATGCAATCGCAAATATCACAAGCTGCTTATCAGTAAATTCCCAAAAATTAAAGTTCAAAAAAGTTGGGATATTTCAAATT
>JAHEEQ010000087.1 GCA_024640585.1 Micrococcales bacterium | reverse complement strand
GCAAATACTGCGAGCAAATTCCAAGACGCAGTCGATCAAATTGAAGCAGCTCTGGCCAAAGCCAAATCCAATGGTTCAAAAGATGTTGCGAAACTTGAAGCTCAATTGGCAAACGCGAAAGCAATGCTTGATGCCGCTATGAAGCACGCTTAAACGCGATAGCAATCATAAACGCCATCAATCTGTCGGACTGACTGCAAAACCGTACCAAGGTGGCGGGGATCTGACATTTCGAAAGTGAACCTTGATAGCGCTACGCGATCTCGAGTGGTAGTTACTGAAGCACTCAAGATATTAACGTGTTGATCGCTAAGAGTTTTAGTCACATCTGAAAGTAAGCGAGCTCTATCTAAAGCTTCAACTTGTATGTTTACAAGATAAACACTGTTGTGCCGAGGTTGCCAAATAACTTCAACTAGTCGATCGGCGTCAGTAGAAAGAGCTTTTATGTTGCTGCAGTCGCTACGGTGGACGCTAACGCCACTACCTCTAGTTACATAACCGACAATTGAGTCTCCAGGTACTGGCGTGCAGCAGCGTGCGAGTTTGACCATCACATCATCTGCGCCCTGCACACTGACACCTGGGTCACCTTGAGGTAGCCCCTTGTTGGTACGGACCTTGGTCGGGATTATGGCTTCGGATAGATCCTCAAGGACACCTTCTTCCCCGCCCAAGCTTGCGAGAAGTTTTTGAATAACAGAAGCAGCAGAAATTTTATTTTCACCAACCGCTGCATATAAGTCATCAACATCTGTGTAACGAAGATCAAGTGCCAATGAAGACATTGCTTGCGGAGTCATAAGGCGTTGAAGTGGAAGCCCTTGTTTTCGCATTCCGCGGATGATGGCTTCTTTACCTTGTTCTTCAGCATCTTCACGGCGTTCTTTTGTAAACCAACCTTTGATTTTTGCTTTTGCGCGAGAACTCTGTACGAAATTCAACCAATCTCTACTTGGAGCAGCCGAATCTGCCTTTGATGTGAAGATTTCAATAACATCTCCGTTATTTAAACCAGATTCAAGTGGCACTAACTTGCCATTAACTTTTGCACCCACACAGTGATGACCAATTTCCGTGTGAACTGCGTAAGCAAAGTCCACTGGTGTAGAACCAATTGGCAGACCCATAACGTCGCCCTTTGGAGTGAAAACATAAACTTCTTTCGAAGCTAAGTCATAACGCAACGAATCTAGGAACTCATCAGGATCTTCAGCCTCGCGCTGCCAGTCAAGTAACTGGCGTAACCAACCCAAATCATCTGTGTTCTTATTGCCTGCACCCTGCTTGTAGCGCCAATGGGCAGCAATTCCGTATTCGGCTTGTTTATGCATTTCGTGGGTTCTAATTTGAAATTCAACCGGTCTTCCCTGTGGCCCAATCACAGTTGTATGCAGACTCTGGTACATCGTGAATTTAGGCATCGCTATGTAATCTTTAAAACGTCCTGGCACTGGATTCCACTTAGCGTGAATGCGACCAAGTACCGAATAGCAGTCTCCAACGCTTTCTACAAGTATTCGAATACCAATCAAATCATAAATGTCGTCGAGATCTCGTCCACGAACAATCATTTTTTGATAAACGGAATAGAAATGTTTCGGCCTTCCAGAAACCATCGCTGAAATATGTCCAGATTGCAGATCCGAACGAATCTCTGCTAGCACTGTTTCAAGTTCAATTTGACGTTCTGGCGCCTTTTGTTCGACTAGGCGAACAATCTCTTCATATCGCTTTGGATATAGAAACTTAAAACTCAAATCTTCTAGTTCAAATTTGATGGTATTCATACCAAGACGATGTGCAAGAGGAGCAAAAATCTCCAAAGTCTCCCGCGCTTTAATTTCGCGTTTTCCTTCATCTAAAGCACCCAAAGTTCGCATATTGTGCAGACGATCAGCAAGCTTAATTACAAGAACGCGAATGTCGCGGGCCATAGCCACGACCATTTTTCGCACAGTTTCAGCCGCACTAGCTTGTCCGTATTTAACTTTATCAAGTTTTGTTACACCATCTACTAAATGAGCTACTTCAGCACCAAAATCGGAAGTTAGCTCTTCAAGGGTGTATTCGGTATCTTCAACTGTGTCGTGCAACAAAGATGCAACCAATGTAGGAGCAGTCATACCTAAATCTGCCAAAATGAAAGTAACTGCAAGTGGATGAGTTATGTACGGTTCACCGCTCTTGCGATATTGAAATCGGTGGTAGTAAGCAGCTCGATCGAAAGCTCGCTCTAGCAAAGCAACATCGGTTTTGGGATGAAAACCTTGAACAGTTTCAATTATTTGATTAAATTCATCAGCAAGACTGGAAACCACAGCTGGATAGTTGGACTCTGCATCAGAATTTGGCGCAGGAGTACGAGATGTTTGGTCTTCTCGAGACAAGCTGCACCTCCTAAATCAAACCCTAAGCATAAATGGTGCGTAGAGTGTGAATCGGATATTGAGAAATTTTCTCAACCCCGCCTAAGAAATCCAAGGCCAGAATAAATCCAAAACCAACTACTTCAGCGCCGCCACTTTCAATTAATTGCGCTGCAGCCTTGGCTGTGCCACCAGTGGCTAAAACATCATCAATAATCAAAACTCGTGTACCAGGCTTTACATCTTCTTGATGCACCTGCAGGGTGGCGGTTCCATATTCAAGTGCGTAGGTGGCGCTATGAACGATGCCAGGAAGTTTTCCAGCTTTTCGCAGTGCTATGAACCCAACTCCGAGTTGGCGCGCGACTGCCGCGCCTACTATGAATCCACGCGCTTCCATTCCCGCAACAACATCAATTTTTTGATTCGCGAATGGAGCTGCAAGATCCGTCGTAACTTCACGCAATCCTTCGGCATCTGCAAGCACACCAGTAAGGTCTTGAAAACTTACACCCTGCGATGGCCAATCAGGAATCACCCTGATAAGACGATCAAGTGCGCTCACAGTTATCGCTTGCTGCGAGATTTGCGTCGAGGTTGGTGACGAGGGCCTGTCTCGAAAAATTGCTTAGTCTCGTTCACCTCAGAGACCGATTCTTTTACAGACGAAACCGCTGCTTTGTTTGACGCGCGCTTAGCAAGTGATTTCATTTCTGGTTCTTTTTCTTTCAACTGTGCCAGAACTGGAGTGGCAATTGCAATCGAGGAATATGTGCCTGCCAACATACCTACAAATAGGGCTAGTGAAAGGTCGCGCAAAGTTCCGGCACCAAGAATTCCGGCACCGATTACCAGAAGCGCTGTTACTGGCAGTAAAGCCACAATTGAAGTGTTTATAGAACGAACCAAGGTTTGATTCAGAGCCAAGTTTGCTGCTGCTGAGTATGAGTACCGATTTTGACGGGTTATGTTTTTGGTGTTTTCTTTCACTTTATCAAACACAACAACTGTGTCGTACAGTGAGAAGCCAAGAATTGTGAGTACACCAATCACAGTTGCTGGAGTCACTTCAAACCCAGTCAAAGCATAAATACCAACCGTGATTACAACGTCGTGCAAAAGTGCGATTAAAGCAGCAAGTGCCATTCGCCATTCGAACATGATCGCCATGAACAACGAGACCAAAACCAAGAAAACTAGCAAAGCATTGATGGCTTTGCTGGTGATATCTGATCCCCAGGATGGACCAACAATCTGGACTCGAACTTCGCCTTCGGCAACATTAAATTCTGTTGCCAAGTCCGCAACCAGCTTGTTACGTACATCTTGCGAAAGTTCAGGTGTTTGAATTCGAATAGTTCCATTGCCTAGTTGAGTGACAATTGGATTTTCTACGCCAGCATTTGTTGCGACAACTTTTGCTTGGTCAACTCCATCAATTTCTGAAACTACCTGAAATTCGGATCCACCTTTGAATTCGATACCAAGGTTCAAACCTCGACCAAATAAGCCAACGGCTGCGAGAATCAAAATAACACCAGAAAGTGTGTACCAAAGTTTTTTGCGGCCAACAAAATCAAAAGAAATGTCTCCGCGGTATAGACGTGCGCCTAATGCTCCAACTTTGCTCATGGTTATTCGCCTGCGCTTTCTGCTAAAACATTAGATTTCAATCCCTGACTATTCAAACGCTTTGCATCTAGCCCAGTCATAGGTGATCCTGCAGCAAACCATTTGCTTCGGGTGAAAACCAGAACCATTGGTCGGCTGAATAGCAAAGCCACAAAAACGTCAATTAGTGTTGTGAGACCGAGCGTAAATGCGAATCCACGGACGCTACCGATACTCAATACATAGAGAACGACTGCAGCTAGTAATGAAACAAAGTCTGCAACCAAAATTGTTCGTCTCGCACGAGTCCAGCCGGAATTGACTGCAGTTTTTAGGCTCTTACCTTCGCGAAGCTCATCTCGAATACGTTCGAAATAAACAATGAACGAGTCAGCTGTAATACCAACTGCCACAATCGCACCAGCAATACCGGCCAACGTAAGAGTGAAGCCAATTTGTTTTCCAAGCGCAACTACAGATGCGTATGTGATCACACCAGCAACCACCAATGAGAACACTGCAACCAATCCAAGTGCACGGTAGTAAACCAAAAGATAAACCATCACCAACAGCAAGCCAAGCGCACCAGCCAAAATGCCAGCATCAAGTTGCCCTTGACCAAGTGTTGGAGATAGCGAAGTTACTTCAGCCAAATCAAGAGTTAAAGGCAATGAACCATAACGAAGAACAGATGCAAGATCATTCGCTTGTGACTGTGTGAATTGACCAGTGATTGAAGCACTACCGCCAAGAATTGGTTCCGAGAAATACGGAGATGAGAAAGTAAGTCCGTCAATCACAATTGCAAATTGATTCTGCGGAGAGGTTTTTTGGTACAAGAGATTTGAAGCGTCAGCTAACTGCTTACTTCCTTCGTCATTAAAATCTAAGCTAACTTGCCATGCGGCAGAATTCTGTGGAATCTCAGCACGCGCGTCAGTTATCGCTTCACCTTTGATGAATGCAGGTTGCAACAAATATTTAACTGAGCCATCGCGAGAGCAAGTCACAATCCACTTGGTCGAATCTTCAATTTCGCCACCCTGGCGAGTTGCAGGATTTGTGCAGTCAATATTTTTGAAAGCGGTTTGCAGTTCTGCATTGTTTGAATCTGCTGAAATTGGAGCAACTAATCCTTCAGAGGCAGCGGTTGGTGCGGTACTTACTTGTTCTTCTTCAACAGGGCGGAAAGAAAGCAACGCAGTTTGCTTCAAAACATCTGCGATATTTTGTTGTGAAATTCCAGGGATTGAAACCAAGATTGCAGCGTTGTTGCCGCTACCCTCTGTGGATACTTCCGCTTCGGCGACACCAAGGCCATTGACACGTTGGCGAATGATGTTTACGGCTTGCCCTAGCTGACTATCTGTAATTTCGCCACCAGACACAGTTTTAGGAGTCAAGCGAACTTGAGTTCCACCACGTAGATCAAGACCTAATTTTGGGGAGTTCGACTCAGAGCCTGGCCAAAAGGCCCAGGTGCAAATAGACAAAGTTGCTAGTGCCAATGCGATGAGTGGACGCGCGGTAGAGCCAGCGTTTTTGGAAGCCACAGAAAGTGCCCTTTCGTTCAAGCGGCAAAGTTTAAGGGGCGAGCACTTATTGGCTGACCGCTAGTTCAATATAGTGAATTCTCGGGTGCAGCCAACCCTAGATGTTCCCAACCGGCAGCAGTGGCTTGGCGTCCACGAGGTGTTCGGACAATAAATCCAGCCCGAACCAAGAATGGCTCGGCTACATCCTCAACGGTGCCAGTTTCCTCACCCACAGCCATTGCCAACGTGGAAACCCCAACCGGTCCCCCTGCGTATTTGGTGACCAAAGCAGTAAGAACTGACCGATCTAGTCGATCAAGGCCAACGGCATCAACTTCGTACAGTTCCAAAGTCTTCTGGGTCTGAGCCAGATCTATTTTTCCACTTCCATGAACTTCGTTGAAGTCACGGACTCTGCGTAATAATCGGTTGGCAATACGTGGAGTACCACGCGACCTGCTTCCAATCTCACCGCATGCTTCATCTTCAATCTCTAGGTGTAATAGACCCGCACTTCTTCGCACCACCTCAGACAATTCAGAGTTTTCATAAAAATCAAGATGCGCTGTAAACCCAAATCGGTCACGCAGCGGATTTGGAAGTAAACCAACCCGTGTAGTTGCACCTATCAAAGTGAATTGTGGCAATTGGAGTGGAATCGCTGTCGCACCCGGCCCTTTTCCAATCATTACATCAACGCGAAAATCTTCCATCGCAACATAGAGAAGCTCAGCTGCCGCTTTTGCAATACGGTGAATTTCATCGATGAAAAGAATTTCTCCATCTGTAAGTGAACTCAAAACCGCTGCAAGGTCGCCTGCATGTGTGATGGCCGGACCAGAAGTGATGCGAATTGGCGCACCCATTTCTGCTGCAACAATATTCGCTAATGTGGTTTTTCCTAATCCTGGAGGACCGCTAAACAATAAATGATCAGCTGCCTTGTTTCGCGCTTTTGCAGCGGTAAGAACCAAATCTAATTGTTCACGGACGCGCTGTTGGCCAATAAATTCGTTGATGTTCTTTGGTCGAAGTGCCGTTTCGACAGTTTGATCTTCTTGGTGCAAATTTGCATCTACAACTGATTCGCCATCAAATTCATTTGTCATCAAGATCTGCCAATTCGATTCAAAATTTCTAGCGCTGACTTCAACGCTTCAGGTACGTTTTTGTGCGGTAATTGCTTCTCTATGACAGCCGCAACTGCTTGTGAAGCCTCTTTCGCACTCCAACCTAGCACTGTAAGAGCATCATGAACTTCCGATTGCCAACCAGTGGCAGAAAGAGAAACCTTGCCAAATTTGTCTTGCAATTCAAGAATTAGGCGGGCAGCACTTTTCTTACCAACTCCAGGAATTTTTGTTAACGCTATTTCATCACCATTAACAATTGCATCAGATAAATTCTCGACATTTGTAGCCGCCAAAATTGTGAGCGCGAGTTTTGGTCCAACACCGTTGACTGTTTGCAAGATATCAAAAAGCTTTCGCTCTTGGATGTTTTCAAAACCGTACAACGTCATAGATTCTTCGCGAACTATCAATGCAACTGGTAAAGATATTTCAGTATCAATACTTGCCGATTGCAAAACTTGCGGAGTTACAATCACGTTGTAACCAATTCCGTTGACATCAATAACTAAATTGGCTGCCGATATTCCGACAATTCTTCCTCGCAAAAAACTAATCAACCTTTTGCTCCTTGCAACGCATCAGCAATCTTTTGCAGACTTTCACCGCGCCATGAATGGCAGATAGCGATTGCCAAAGCATCTGCCGCGTCAGCAGGTTTTGGCGCTATATCTAGATTCAGAATACGAGTAACCATCGAAGTAACTTGATTTTTATCAGCTCTACCATTACCCGAAACTGCCGCTTTGACTTCAGAAGGCGTATAGGTGCGAACTGGAATTCCAAGTTGGGAAGCTAGAAGTAAACCTATTCCAGACACTTGCGCAGTACCCATAACTGTGCGCACATTCGCTTGTGCGAAAACTCTTTCAACAGCAATGGCTTCGGGAGAAAAAGTATTTATGAGTTTGGAAAGTTCTAGGTGAATCTGAGCTAATCGATGTTCAAGTGGCATGTCACTAGGAGTGCGAATCACATCAACATGTAAAAGGCGGACGCTTCGTCCTTGGGCAGACTCAACAAGCCCAACGCCACATCTGGTCAAGCCTGGGTCAATACCTAGAACACGCATGCAACTAACTCCTTTCACGGGCAAGGTTAGGGAGATTTATGAGTGAAATCAGGGATTAACAGGCGTTATTCGAAAATTTGTTCGAAAATCTTGGATCCAAATAATTCCTGTGAGGTCTCCTCGAACGCCATTTGCCAAGCATCTAGATCTGCAATTTCATTCAAATCCAGTGCTAGTCCTGCATACAAGTAGTCACCGGCCCCGACTGAGGTGAAATTCAAGCCAGCGCCAATCGGCGGAACCAAGGGCCAAATCCCTTTGATTTCAAGACCGAAAATCCTTCTTGAAGAACTACCCGCAACAAGAGTGCTGATTGTGAGGTCCGCACTTCTAGTGGCTCTAGCAATCACTTCAATTGGGACAAGTACGGATGCGTTAATAAGCTGCGAGGCGAGGCTAAGAATTGGCTCGTTTCTCCACATTCGAAGTTTTCTACGACTGATCTGCATTAGTTCTTGCAAATTTTGTATCTGTGTATCGAAATCAATTCTCGCTACTACGAGTTTGTTAGCTGATGCTGCGCTCAAATCCATAGCCACCGGAATATTTGCAACGAGTGAAGACTTGGATAATTTCTTGACAAAAGAATATCTCTGCAAAGTTCCAACCAATAAGGCAACCAACACATCATGATTACTGACACCTTTACCCATCGTCACATTTTTCAATAATCGTTTATCTATCTTGAAAAACTTTGTAATCAATTTGGAGGATTCGGACTCTTGAAATGTAGACCCTTTAAGAACTACAACTCTATTTAAGCTTTGGATGAGTGAGTTGAAATCTGAAGCCAAACCAACAGGGTCTTTCGTAATTCGACCGACTATCTTGCCGACGTTTTTCTTAAGTTCTTCATATATATCAGATGCATCTGAATCATTAGGTTTTGAAATTGGAATTATTACTGGATTGTCGAAAAGGGTTTGCAACATAAACATAGCTGTATTGCCATCGGCTATCGCATGGTGCAAGGCGCAAACCAAATAAGTGCGTCGCTCTTTTTGGATTAGTTTCAAGCGCCACAAACATTCATCCGGAGAAAATTCGTGATTTGCAAGAGCAATGGTTTCGCTCGAAATGTTCAACCCGGTAGATACATATTCATGATAATTGAAATCTGAAAGCGGTTTAATTTCAATTGGTTCTGTGCTGGTGATTCCCATAGAAAGTACCGGGAAAGTTGCGAGCAAAATCTCAATTCTCGGGTATAGATCTTCAGAGTCGACAATGCCCGCAATTTCAGCAATTGCTACTACGTTTGCGGCTAACTTAGGCTCAGATTGAGTGAGTCGCCAAGTGGCAAGAT
>JAHEEQ010000085.1 GCA_024640585.1 Micrococcales bacterium | reverse complement strand
AAATCTGCAAGCCGTGCATTTGCTACACCGCGCTCATGGACCTTTGTGAGCCAGTTACTGGACGACGACGGTGTAGATGACGAAACTGCAACCAACTTGATTGCTGGTACAATTGGCGAAGGCCTTGCAGTGAAGTTCATGGCACATCGTAAGATTGCAGGTCGTATGCCTCGCCCAGAAGACATCTTGTCTGGCAAGGTATCGGACTTGAATGTCAAGGAAGTGTCAGCTATGTATTCACTGGTGATTTCCATGTGCTACGAGTTGAAAGGCGCTGTTGAGCAAAAAGTGGATTCTAAGAAGTTCCACGAAATGGCAGACAACTTCTTCTCATACATGATGAAGAACTTTGAAACTGAGTTGGTTGTGATGGGCGCACGTATTGCTCTTACCACATACAACTTGCCATTCCAACCTACCAAGTTGAAGAACTTCGATCAGTTCCACGACAAGTACGGCAAGTACATTTTGCAGGCTTCGGCCTAAGCTAGAAGGCTAGTGGGGGAAGGCTGTGTCCCCCACAGCCTTTTTTTATGATTATGCGATACGAAGTTGTAAAATTAGATAGACGGCATAGTTGGTGCGCCCAATTTGCTTACATGCTAGAGTTTTCCAAGAGCACTTGGCGTGGCACTGGCGTGCTAGACTTTGATCGTTCTAGACGTTGGATGAATCAGACTTGGGGCTGGTCGCAAGATGTAGATACTAGGTCGGCGTTATTAAAACGCAGAATAGATCCACAGAACAATTCAGTGCAAGACGAAGACATCAATTTGCACTGGGCATACTCTGTGCAATACAACGACTATCGCATTTATTTGGTGAGCGACAAAGAACTAAGTTGGTTTCAACTATCACATCCACTAAACAACAATGAGTAGAAGTCATAGTCTTCCTTATAAAGCATCCAATCCACGAAGTGTGCGTAGTGCTAAAAAACGTGGTTGGCATATTGTAAAAGCAGACAAAGCCAAGTGGAAAGAAACATGCTCATGGATGGGACTTTGCATCTGGACAGAAACAGCTAGCTCGGGATATTGGGTAGCTAGTTGGCATAACAATGAGTTTGCATTTGAAAATGGCAAAGATGCCTTGGCGTTTACACTAAAGTGGAGTTAACAGTTGAGTAATAAGTCTACTAGAATTAGCGTATTATCAGAAGAACACGGACAAGGTTGGTGGACCCGACAAAGTTTTGATATCCAAGTTAATCATGCACTCATACTAGCGAGAAGATTGTTTGGCAAAGCAGGAATGGGTTCTGATAGGACTTGGTTCTACAGAACGAGACACGAGAGAATTGATTCTGCTCCGGACGTTATAAAACGCACCTGGTGCGACATATACTTTAGAGACCCAAAGGATGCAACATGGTTTCAGCTCAAGAAAGATTCTTTATCGTCTCAGATGTGTTGACAGATGAAACAAAGATGGTTATACTAACAGACTTCCGTTACTGGGCAGACAATGAAGATAGTTTACGCGACTGGTGTGCGGAAAATAACACACAGTTTGCAGGAATGACTTTGGTATTTCCTGATGGGCCCGCACTTACGGCATTTTTATTGAGATGGTCATGAACATTGATAAAGAAAACACATTTAGAGCATTAAAGGATGAACCATTGTTGATTCGTTCATGGTTATGTAGATTTGGGTGGCATCGGTGGACACAATGGAGTGAAGTGTACTTGCCCAAGGGCGGCACCGCTAACATACAAGATGCTCATTGTGCATGTTGCAACAAAATGCGAGTGCATAAAGTCAAAGACCAAAACGGATTCACAGTATGAAAGCCTGTGTATGGTATGATGTAGATGAAAAGATTCCACCGGAGTCTGGTTACTATCTTGCGTTCAAAGGTTACACCATAGGCGATGACGAAACTGATACTGGGTATTATTTCTGGAACGCCAAACTCGCCTCCTGGCAGGACAGTAGCGTGAGCCATGCACGATATGCCCGTGTGATTTATTGGACAGACGCTGATCCCATTGGTTGGTACGATGACTACAACATGCGGCGACGTGACGAAGTTTCTGTGGCAGAAAAGGATGCATGGGCTGTGGTGCAACGGGCGATTGAACAATATGAAATGGTAAAGGCGTTAGCAAAAGTATGAACTACAATGCAATGACAGACCTTGAGCTGTTGCATTACTTGGATATCTACAGTGATGATCCACTGATCCGCAGACTGATCGATGTGTTAGCAAAGACTCGCGGTGCTATTATTTCGGACCTCGAAGACGC
The DNA here is from genome assembly GCA_024640585.1 of Micrococcales bacterium. The sequence goes on along the minus strand of JAHEEQ010000085.1, from coordinate 6,834 downwards.
AGGTATGGATCCGCAGACTTGGACGTTTGGTGACGGTTGGAACAAGATGTTCCCCGGGCAGTACATCACAGATCTTGAGAAACAACTAGAATACGCCAACGATGAACTTGGGGGCGTAAAAGACAGACTTGAACAAGCAGAAGAAGAACGCGACAATCTCAAAGCTCGAAGCATTATGCAGTTTGTTGAGGAAGTGTGGCAAGAGAAGAAAGCTAACGCTCATAAAGTATCAGAAGCTCAGAAAGAGATCAATCAAGTTAAAGAACAAAATGCCAAACTCCGAGAACAGATTGACATGTGGGCAGCAATGAATAGAATATCATGATTACATACACTTATCCTTATCCCGATCTAGCACCAACTCTGAAGGTGCCAAAGTTGCACGATGTGCATTACAATAACGCATACACCAATGGTGAAATTTATCGATGGTGTAAAGAAAATACCCGGGCACCATTTTATACAGCACCTAATTGGACAGGTAAATGTTTAGTTCAGTTTGAGGATGATTCCGATGCTGTTATGTTTGCATTGAGATTTGCGTGATACTAACTCGAGCTCAGTTTGTAGATTATTTTAATAACTTAGGTGCCGGACTAGGCAACGACGATAGCCCGTTGTGGATTCCCGAAGAAAGTGGCGACAGGTGCGAAATGTTTGTGTGCGTAAAGCCTATTGGTGTCAGCAGATTTAAATGGGCATACTACAACTGGTGCAATACTACATTAAAAGGTAAAGTTTTTTGTTACAGCAGTGATCCCGACAATCATAAAGAGTGGTGGGGCTTTACTAATCGGGATGATATTGTATTATGGATGCTAAAGTGGGTGTAACAAACGTGCTGCCTGGCAGTCATAGTTCAGCACAGAATGCAGGCGTCTGGTTACGAGAGCATTTGAATGTGCCTTCCAACCAAACAATATTCAAACAGTTTGAAGAATACTTCGACTGTAAAATTGATGTTGATAATCGCAGAGATTACTGGATGGAACCCAACAAGATTGTGTTCAACAGCTCTGCTGATTTGTTGGCGTTTGTGTTAAAATGGAGCTGACACTAGATGAAGGCCGAGTATTCGGTGCAAGATATTGGATCGTGCATCCTATCCCAAGTTGGGACCCAGCTGGTGACTGGGGCGGCATAGATGCATGGCATCAAATGGTCGAGTGGGCAGTAGAAACATTTGGCCCCACTCCCTCAGATGGGGTTTGGACTCCTCGCGCACGGTGGTATACAAACAATGCCAGGTTTTACTTTCGTAACGAAGCAGACAGAGATTGGTTTATATTGAGGTGGTCATGAAAAGTTATTTTGTTCTTAACGATTTGCCAAACAACACGTGGTCAGTAACTTGGCCAGGTTATGAATACAATGTTGTAAACAATCCAGATAAAGCAAACAAGTTGCTGGACATTTTGTTTAACGAAGTTGAAGTAGATTATGCCATGATCGGTGTTCTTAAAGAGGGCAAATCAAATTTTGACGAGTGCGAAACCATGCACATCAATTGGATTGCATGGCATTCGCAACCAGAAAGTACCGCTCGTCACTTGGCACGTTTTACAATTCCAGGTGTGAGATTTTCGACTTTGGCACACGCTGAAAAATTCAAAGACATTATGGAAAAGCGTCTAGCATGGCGTCGATTAAGTAACAAGGCCTGGGAATAATGGAACTATTTTATGGCGGCGGTGGCCGTTCAAACCCAGACTTTAGATACAAGGTGCGTGTCAAACGACAAGACGGCATGCTGGAATGGTGTGATGCCTATCCTGTTACAGGGTCGGGCTACTTTCAACGTTACTATGTTGATTGGCAGGACAAAGGCAAGTGGGACACTCCTTATGCCACTTTCCAATTTGAGTGGGAAGAACCTGCCATAATGTTTGCATTAAAATTTGGATCTGCATGAAACTAAAAACAGGTCGTAGTATAGGTTGGAATTTAGAATTTTCAAATATGGAAGTCACACAAATCATTACAGACGGTGCAGACTGCTATCCGTGGACAGAGACATTTGTTATCTTTCCCAAAAAGTCAATCGGTGGCACAAAATTGTTCTGGGAGAAAGCATACAAGCGCCAAGTCTGGATAGTTTGGGGCACAGGGTTTCACATGGAACCAGAAGTACAATACGCAACACTTTTTGAGATACTAGCAGATGACAAATACCACAGGATGGCGTAAAGGCCAAATCAACGTACTGATGGCAGCTCGCCAAACAGGTAAAACCACATATATGGACATAGTAAATCCTCCAGCGATTCGCATTTTGGATTCAGCAACAGTCGACAGCGAAACATGGTATACAGTACAATGTAAGCCTAGCCTAGTTAGTGGCTGGCTGCAAGAACAAGACCCCAACATGTGGCACAGACACGAGCATATAGATAAACAGTGGTATACCCACTTCAATGTGTTTGACATGCACGAAAAACTCTACACCATGTTGATATTAAAGTGGCAGTAGCATGAACAAAGTAACTGTTAAAAAGCATCTAATCATCTTCCACAATCCTGGAGAGTGGTCGGATATCTATGCAAGCATTTTGAGGGATTTTGGCATGGGCATGGCAGTGCGAACTCGCATGCGCCGTGAGCTAGGGTTTACCTACAGGCACCATCAAGGGCTAGTCCCCAATGAGCATCCAACAAAACATGGCGTCAACATGCACTATGAAGACCAAGTTCATGTGGATTTTTTTGACGATAAAGCACAAAGTTGGTTCCAGCTAAAGTACTTGAATTTGTAATACTCAAGTACTACTTTTTTAGTTACACTTTTTGGTTGACCAGAAATGCCCGATTTGCTATAATATACACATAGACAGCAACAAACAGGAGTGAAAGATGGCATACGTATCGCAAGAAATGAAAGCAAAGTTGGCACCCACTATCCGAGCAATCTGCAAAAAGTATGGTGTCAAAGCCAGTATCGCAGTTCGTCATCACTCCACCCTTGTGCTCAACATCAAGCAAGGCGGCATTGACTTCCTGGGCAACTATAACAAGGTCTGCGGTGCAAAGGCTCGCCCCGAACACTTGCCGTTCCAGCCTGCTACTACTAGCATTGACGTTAACACTTACTGGTTTCACGAACACTTCAGTGGTGTTGCAAAAACATTCTTAACTGAAATTATTGCGGCAATGAAGGGCCCGGACTTTTTTGATCACTCTGACATCCAAAGCGATTACTTCCACCGTTCACACTACATTGACATCAACATCGGTCAATGGAATAAACCCTACGCATTAGTCAAGTAATACGTTGACCGATAAATCGCGAACTGTTATAATTTACTCATAACACAACAAAGGACACCTATGCAATATTTTAACCCAGACGTTTTGTATGCCAAAGCCGGTACTACTGCCGACAGCAAAGAAAACGACAAATTCAAAGATATGTTGGGCCCAACTGACCCGGCACTAGACCGCAAAGTACGCGAAAAATTAGTTACCGCTCGTGTGGGCTTGCTGTTGAAAGCTAGCTTCTTTGGTAACTTGGCTACTCGGTTGAAGTTGATTAACGCAGACGAGTGGTGTCCTACTGCGGCCACTGACGGTCGTAATTTTTATTACAACACTCGTTTCATTGAACTATTGCGTCCAAAAGAAATTGAGTTCTTGTTTGGCCACGAAGTGTTGCACTGTGTTTATGATCACTTCGGTCGTCGTGGTGATCGCGATCCAAAGATCTGGAACGTAGCTAACGACTTCTGTGTTAACTCAGATTTGAAAAAGCACAACGTAGGCGAGTTTATTACAAGTGTGCCTTGTTTGTATGACGCCAAGTATGACGGCATGAGCTCGGAAGAAGTTTACGACGACTTGATGCAAAATGCGCAAAAGATCAGCATGAGTGACTTGATTGACAAATTGCTCGACGATCATTTGGACGGTGAAGGTGATGGCAGTGGCGACGGTGAAGACGGCGACGGTAACGGCAAAGGTCGTCCTAAGTTGACTCAAGCTGAACGCGATGCTATCAAGGACGAGATCAAAGAAGCTATGATGGCGGCCGCAAGTGCATGCCAAGATGCAGGCAATATCCCTGCTGGTGTCAAGCGCATGATCAAGGACTTGACCGAGCCACAAATGAACTGGCGCGAACTGTTGCGTATGCAATTGGAATCTACTATCAAGTCAGACTACACCTGGATGCGTACTAGCCGCAAAGGTTGGCATATGGATGCTGTTATGCCTGGTATGAAGTTGGATCCAATGATTGATATTGCTGTGGCGTTGGACGCTTCGGGCTCAATTAGCGAATCGATGCTGAAAGACTTCTTGAGTGAAATCCAAGGCATCATGGACTCGTTCCCTGCTTATAAAATCACTGTGTTTACATTTGACACCGAAGCCTATAACTCAGTGCAATACAACTCAGACAATCTGGATAGTATTTGCGACTACGAAGTCAAGGGCGGTGGGGGCACTGACTTTGACTGTATTTTCAACTACATGAAAGAAGAAGAGATCGAGCCCAAGCGATTAGTAGTTTTTACCGACGGATTTCCGTTCGGTTCGTGGGGAGATGAAAACTATTGTGATACAGTCTGGATCCTGCACGGAACCACAACTATCGAACCCCCTTGGGGCACTTGGGCGTATTATGACGAAAGCAAGTGAGCACAGTTATCTCCGTGCCATCTTGTAAAGTTTGATAAACCTTTGCCGGACTTTCCACAATGAACACATGTCCAAGTTTTCTGCGTAGGAGAGTCCGGCCCCAACAAATGGTGAGTGCCGTTTTCTACTAATCGTCTGCTGGTCTCCCCACCAATGGACTTTCCGTCTGCTTGTTTAAGCCAAGTGTGGGTTCCTTTTTTAACTTTTTCTTTTTGCCTGTTGCTAACAACATCGCCTTGACCCAGCCAATGATGAGTTCCATTTTCAACTCTGAGTTGGTTGGTTCTACTTTGAATTTTGCCGCCCAGAAAGTTATGGGTTCCTTGTTCGATAATCTTCTTGGTTCGTTCACGAGCCCACACTCGATCTTGAAACGGATGGCCACCTTTTTCATACATTGCCTTGGATCGTTTGCTCGAAAGTTCAGAAAGCTCTTCCGGAGTCTTTTCCATGCGTTGATGTTTCATTAGCAAGCAAGCACCATAATCGCCCTGAGCGTAATGAATATCGTAGTGCTCTTGTAGCGTTAACGCTACTAAATTGTCTGGGCCGTTGTTTGAATGATTGCCGTCTTGGTGATGTATCTCAAAACTTCTACCATTGGGTTCTTGGGGTATAGGACCGTGGTGGTTTTCGTAGATTTTACGGTAGTTTTTGGTTTCGCAGTAAATACACATGCTGATTGCTCCTTCAAGCGTTAGAGTAGTTGGATATTTCCAGTATCGCGAACTACACTTCTATTTATGATTTTGAGGTAAATATTTGTATGAAAACACTTAGAGAAATGATGGATTTAATTGAGTCCGCCCAGTCAGGTGTAGCAGAGGCTGCACCAAGCACAGAATTACAAGACAAGATGCGTCAAGTTCGTCCCAAAGGTAAGGGCATCACTAGAACTGAACTACAAAATGCTATGCGTCGCAAGGGTAAAAAACAATGGCATTGTCCTGAATGTGCTACCTACGATGATAATGTTCACGGTAAGTTTTGTAGCAAATACAAACCCAAAGAGCAAGGTGTGGCGGAAGAGCAGGTGGAAGAATCTACCCCGGACGCAATGGCCAAAATTGACGATTTGTTCCGCAAATAAAAGTAAACCCAAAGTATTACAATCTGGCCCGCTGATGCGGGCTTTTTTGTGATTGACACAAAATCCTGATTTTGCTATAATATACACATAGAGCAACAAAGGAACCCCGCAATGATGAAAGTTTATATGAATCGCAGACTCAATGCTTGTTTTCAAATGACTCCCATTGTGGTAGAAACTGATCTTGCCTGGGCTCTACCTTACTGGACTCAACGCCGAAAACAAAATCCTAAAATTTTCTGGGAGATTGTATGAACGAACGAATTCGAGAACTTGCTGAACAGGCTGGTCTATTGCCTAAAGAAATTGGTCCAGTAGTTGAAACACGACATATGAAAAACAAACAACAGGATTTGGAAAAGTTCGCCGAGTTGATTGTGAAAGAATGTATCAGTAAGTGTGATGGCAACGGCGAATATAAAAATCACACTGATACAGAATTTGGTCAAGGTGTTGCGGCAGGTATTAAAATTGCTAAGGCACAGATTAAACAACATTTCGGAGTTACAGAATGACACTTGACTGTTCTTGGGAAGAATTCAAACATCGTGCCAAAGAGTTTCACGATATGGCACCTACACTAGACTTTGATGAACTGGACAATAGTTTCAAAGCACTGGGATTGAGTTATCTTGGTATGCGTGAAGCAATGTGGCAACATAGTGCCGCTATTGTTTTGAAGATGGCAACTAAAACCTACATCCAACGAGAAGTAGAGTTAGAAGGAGTTGAAGAATGACCACTGAACCTGAAACCGTAGCAGACGCACTTAGAAAGTCTGTCCATCCACTGGCACAAAAGTTTCGTGCTTTGGAAAAAGAGGCTTTTGATACACCCAACTCTGACACAGCAATCAAGTATCTGTCAGATTGGAGAAAGACCAATCCAGAACAAGCAATGGAATTGCGTGAGTTCTTGCGTGAGTTTGAGGATGAATTCAAAGAAAGTCGCCGAGAAGTTAAGTCAGAGTTGGGCTACAGTCGTATTGGATTGGGGAATGTATGAACGAACGAATTAACGGACTTTGGTGGAAGGCTCGAATAGGCTACAACAATCAAAACTGTGATCCTGAAGTGTTGGAAAAGTTCGCCGAGTTGATTGTTCGGGAATGT
>JAHEEQ010000080.1 GCA_024640585.1 Micrococcales bacterium | reverse complement strand
AGTACCGAATCAGCAAGTAACAAGATTTCGAATTGGATTTCTTGTCACTTCGTTATCAACCCCTGAAGGAGAAAATCCATGTCAGTTATCAACACAAACATCAGCGCACTTGCAGCTCAAGCTTCATTGCGTAAAACTGGTATCAACTCTGCGACATCCATGGAGCGCCTCTCCACTGGTATTCGCATTAACTCAGCCAAAGACGACGCTGCTGGCCTGGCCATCAGCACACGTATGACTGCCAACATTCGCGGTATGGCTGCTGCCATTCGCAACTCCAATGACGGCATCTCTTTGACGCAAACCGCTGAGGGTAGTTTGTCTGCCATTCAAGACAACTTGCAGCGTATTCGTGAATTGGCTGTGCAGTCTGCCAACTCAGGTAACAGCGCATCTGATCGTGCTTCTTTGAATTTGGAAGCTTCACAGCTGATCAATGAGATTGATCGCGTAGCTACTAACTCTGCATTTAACGGTTCTAAGTTGCTTGACGGCACTTACAAAGATCAAGACTTCCAAGTTGGTGCTGGTAACGATACATCTGATCGAATTCGCATCTCCATCGGTAATGCTAAAGCTTCTGCCCTGGGTGTTGTTGGAGCGACCACTGGTACATCGACTAAAGAATCTGCCGTGGTTACTACGGGCGCATTGTTGGCTGGCGATCTTGCAATTAACAGTTTTGCTATCTCTGGTTCTTCGTCTGATGGTGTTTCTTATGCTGAAGCATCTGCGAGTGCAATTTCTAAAGCAAATGCAATCAATGCGTCTTCTTCGCTTACAGGCGTTACCGCCACTGCTGTTACCAATACAAAAACTTCAGATGCTATTACTGGCACAGGCGCTGTGACTGCGGGTGATCTGCTCATTAACGGGGTAGATATTGGCGCACTATCTGAAGCAGGAACTGTAGCTATTCGCCAAGATCAACTTGTTGCGGCAATTAATGCAAAGACGGCCCAGACTGGTGTGTCTGCCTCACTCAATGCGACTGCTGGCAAAATTGACCTGACCGCTACTGATGGACGAAACATCACCACCACATTAAGTGCAAATGGTGTAGCAGTTGGCTTAACTGGTTTCGACTCAGCGGCTCAAACAGAGACAACATTTGCAAAAATAAAGTTGACGTCCTCCACTGGAGCTGCATCCATCACAGTTGCTGGCCCAGGCTTTGCCAAGGCGGGCTTAACCGCTGGTTCCGTCACAATGACGGCATCCACTGTTACCGGCCAAACTGTTAGCTCAGTTGACTTGTCTACACAAGCCAATTCACAAAAATCGTTGTCTATCTTGGACGCGGCTATTGACACTGTGACTAACAGCCGTGCTAACTTGGGTGCTTACCAAAACCGTTTTGAAGCTGCTATTTCAAACTTGGAAACAACTTCTACCAACTTGCAAGCATCACGCAGCAGAATCTTGGATACTGACTACGCTAAGGAAACAACAAATTTGGCCAAAGCTCAGATCGTTCAGCAAGCTGCTACAGCGATGTTGGCTCAAGCTAACCAATCTTCACAATCTGTCTTGGCTTTGCTCAAGTAATAGTTTCTGGGAATGTGGCTTGAAAAGCCACAAAATCAAAGGTCACTTCGGTGGCCTTTTTTTTGGCACTTATTTTGCTTTACCACTGTTTGCAGAGTAAACAGTGTCAATAATTTTGACTGCCCCAAGATTTCAATTAGAAATTTTGATTTACATAGTATCTATACCTTGGACTTACACAGATGTCTGTTACTGAGAAACATTTGCCCTCAATTGCTGTAGTCCTACACTTATTTCATCTAGATTTATGGCCACAGTTTAAAGAGCGACTTACTCAACTTCCTGCAACAACGGACCTGTTCATAACGACACCAGACTTTAAAGTTAATGATGTCAAACGTCTTGTACTCCAAGACTTTCTAGGCGCAAAAATTTTCGGTTTTGAAAATAAAGGGCGAGATGTGGGGCCCTTGGTTGAATTGAATCGTTTAGTGCCACTGCATGAATATGACCTAGTCTTAAAAGTACACAGTAAAAAATCAACTCACAAAAAAGGGACGCAAGGTGACGATTGGAGAGATGAACTATTAGAAGGTTTACTACCAACAGGCAGAACTCAACTAATTTTTGACTTCTTTTCAAGCAACCCCCAAGTAGGCATTGCTGGCCCAGATCAATACCTCACACCAATTGCGCAATCCTTTTACCATCCCGACTCAATTAGACACTGGAACCGTATTACTGAAAGCCGAACTCAATATCCAGATGCGGCGCAATTCTTTGCCGGTACTATGTTTTGGGCAAGGGGCGCCGTATTTCATGAACTAGCAAAACTTAAAGTCAAGCAATCAGATTTTGAAATCGAAAGCGGGCAAATTGAGGGAACTTTAGCTCATGCATTGGAAAGGTATTTTCCTTTATTGGCGTTTGATCAAGGTCTGACGGTTGCAGGTTTCAACTTTAGCGATGCCAGCAGGTGGGCGTCCAAGCGCACACTCACCGAATCACAAATCAACAAATTTTCACAATTTTTTTCGAAATTCAACGATTCAATAAAGCTGCATGTGGTTATTAAGGCATCTGATTCTGATTTAACTGTCAATTTGAATCGCACTACAGAATCACTCAAAGATGCGGCATCAGGATTAATTTGCATAAGCACTGAAGTACTTGTAGCATCAACAGACGCAAAAACCTTCTATGAGATTATTGATAACTGCTCAGCTACTAATTTTGACTGGTTGCTTTTCGTTAAAGCAGGCGACGAATTTACACGGAGCGGACTTCTAATCTGCATGTCCCAGCTAGCCTCCAACAACGATTTATTAGCAGCATACACAGACAAATTAATTCGCGCGCCTTCTGGTAATGTAGAAGCCGCACTGCTTCCCGAATTTGATTCGGATTTACTGATGAGCTTTCCTTGGTTTATGTCCAATCACTGGTTTTTCAGTAGCAATGCCATTCAAATGCATTGGCCATTTAAGGAAAATATTGGCAGTTTTTTTGAACTAGATTTCATTCTTAAATTGACTCGAAATTCTGTACCAGAAAAAATTGTTCACATCGCAGAACTACTTCTAACTACTTCTGAACCCAGTGCCTCAGAAAATGAAAGTCTAGAGTTTGCGGCAATTAATGAAGACATTCAATTAGTACATGGTCATGAATCATATGTACAGAATATAAAGCCCAGGCTGTATCGGGCTGTTTACAGTCGTCCAGATTCGCCTTTAGTTTCTATCGTTATTAGAAATGAAAATTTATCGGAAACTCAAGGTTGCATTGAGTCTTTACTTGAATTCACGAGTTATAAACATTATGAAATTTTAATTGTCGCAGCATCGAAAACAACTGGCACATTTTCAGCGTGGGTCAAAGGTTTAATAGAAATTGATCCTGTGCGTTTTCGTCTAGTTACGGTTGAAAACTTTGAAAATTTCGCGACTGCGTCAAATCAAGCAGTTAATGTTGCGCGCGGAACACATATCTTATTTTCAAATTGCGCCACCCGTTTTATTGAACCCACATGGCTAGATGCCCTACTTAATCATGCTCTCCGGGTTGAAGTTGGCGTTGTCGGCGCAAAAATCATCAATCCAGATTTAATCGTAGAACAATCAGGAGTCGTTTTAGGACTGCACGGCATTAGCGGAACCGCCTTTAAAGGCGAGCATTGGAATTCGCCTGGCTACATGCAACGTGCGAATGTTGACCAGCAATTCAATGCAATCGCTTCGAATTGCATGATTCTTTCCAAGCAATACTTCTTGGAACTGCAGGGCTTTGATTCATCGATTGCAAGCACTCGACTCTCTCAAATTGACTTATGTCTACGGTTGCGCTCAAACGGCTTCAAAATCATTTGGACTCCACATTCAATCGTTGCAACGACTCATTCAGACTCTAATTTTTCTTTAGAAAAGAGTGACGACTTCTTTCTTCATCCTCCGTCTGAAGAAACCAGAATCCTCCTCTCGAAATGGTTGCCTAAATTTGCGAAAGACTCGTCATACAACCCAAATTTCACCTTTATTGGTAAGTCATTCACTTTAGAACCAGATCCAGAAATTTCATTCAGGCCAATTACTTGGCGTCCAGATCCTGTTGTTTTGATTCATCCTTCTGACAATTTTGGTTGCGGTCATTACAGACTTATACAACCATTGAAAGCAATGGAAACTGAAGGCTTGGTGGACGGAATTTGCACTTTCCGACCATTGCTTCCGGTCGAGTTAGAAAGAATTCAGCCTGACACCATCATTTTTCAGAAGCCTTTTCAGCATTCGGTGCTGGAGTACATGAAGCATTCAAAATCTCATTCCAATTCTTACAAAATATATGAGATAGATGATCTTATTCATAGACTACCTATGAAAAATCCTGACCGTAAAAAATTTCCTAGTGACTTATTACGAATTATTAAAAGTGGAGTGTCTTTGGCAGATAAGTTGATAGTCTCCACTCCTGGTTTAGCTGAAGCAGTAAGCGACTGGCATTCAAATATCCAAATTCTGGAATTGAAGTTACCTACAGATTGGTGGCTAAATTTAGAGATTCATAAAACTGAACATAAAAAACCACGCGTTGGTTGGGCGGGCGGTAGTTCGCACAGAGGTGATCTTGAATTGATTTTTGACGTGGTCAAGAATCTGTCCAATGAAGTCGACTGGGTGTTCTTAGGGATGTGCCCCGAACAACTGAGACCCTATGTCAAGGAATTCCATGTGGGCGTATCCATTGATGTCTATCCTCAAAAGCTAGCGAGTTTAGATTTAGATTTGGCTTTAGCACCTTTGGAGAATAGTCAATTTAATGATTGCAAAAGTAATTTGCGTCTCCTTGAGTATGGCGTATGCGGTTACCCTGTAATTTGTAGCGATACACGAGCTTATGTAGAGAGCGGACTACCTGTTCAAATTGTAAAAAATCGCTACAAAGACTGGGTTGATGCCATTCGTCAGCACATCGATGATCTACAAACATCTACAAAAATCGGGCATTCCCTCAAAGCCGAAGTCCTGGATAACTGGATGCTTAGTAGCGATGCGCTTAACAAATGGACTAAAGCTTGGTTAAGGTAAATTAAGTTGCACATTCAAAGAATTAATGGCAATTTGTTGCCGCTTTAGACTTACTTAAGCATTCATTTCATATAACTTTTTTGTTTTTTTCTGGCTTAAATATTGCTTCCTTGACTAAGCCGCTACTGCTTTAGACAGTTGCACTTACGACTTCACAAGAAGCTAATTCAGTGAGAAAAAATTTGGTGAGGGTTAAATGATAAACATTTTCATTGGTTATGACACCCGCGAAAGTATTGCATATCATGTTTGCGTACAAAGCATTATCGGCACATCGTCACAGCCGGTTGCAATAACGCCTCTAGTCCTTGACCACCTTAAAGACTACCAAGAGTCACACCAAGACGGTAGCAACCAATTTATCTACAGCCGTTTTTTGCTGCCGCACCTTATGCGTTACAAGGGATGGGCGCTCTTTGTTGATGGTGACATGATTTTTCGAGAAGATATTGCAAATTTGTGGAACTTACGCAACGACAGATTCGCTGTAATGTGCGTTCAACACGACTACATCAGTAACGCAACTCAAAAATATTTAGGTGCAACAAACTCAAACTACCCTCGAAAAAATTGGTCTAGCGTGGTACTTTGGAATTGCGGTCACCCTTCTAACCGATCCGTAACACCAGAGTTCGTTAGGCAATCAAATGGCCCTACATTGCACAGATTCAAATGGCTTCAAGACAGTGAAATTGGTCAACTACCGATCGAATGGAATTGGCTACCAGACGAATTTGGAACGAACCATCAAGCGCGATTATTGCATTGGACGTTAGGCACCCCTTGCTTTAATGAATATGCTGAGGCCCCGATGGCAAATGAATGGCATGAGGAGCTGAGGCGTACAACCTATTCGGCACAAATCAACCATCCAGTCAATGCATTACCTACTGTATGAATTTTCTTTTGTGCCTTGATCCGTTATCTTTGACTGAAGGTCAAAGGCTGCATCGCGTCCCTGTGTTCCAAAAAATTGCAGCCTCCTTAATTCAGGCTGGACACAACGTAACCATCTACGGCCCACAGAAAATAAAAACAGACTTCCTATCTTCCGGTCTTCATGTTCAGTATTTCATGGCATCACCCAAATTTGATAGTTTGAAGCAACAAGCTGACCTTAACAATGCCTTGCTTTATGTGAATCAAGCCTCAAGTGAAATTGAGGCCTTAACGATCAGTGATCTTCATAAAAATGGAGCAGAGCCCGATGTAGTTATCTCCACGGCACCAACCTCGATTTATAGAAAAATTTGGCCAAATAAGCTTTTCTTGCATTACGAATTAGGCATTTTTAATCGACACCCCTTTCCCATTTACCACCAATTCGATCCCGGGGGATATCACCACAAAAGTGTTCTCTCAAAGTATCCAACTTTCAATTTACCAATCAATCAAAAGGCCATTATTCAGCTAAATGGGAAGGCTGAAGAATGGCTGGCTAACTTGGGGATTGGAAAAGATAAGGTCGGCCATTGGGATGTCGTGTATTTCCCGATTCCATCCTATGAAAACTGGACGGTCAAATCAGAAATTTCATATAAAAATCGGCTCGATTATTTGCGAGCTTTTGCGTTTGCAAACCCAAGCAGAAAGATTGTCTGCAATGAAAAACCACAACACCCTTTAACTTTGCTTGAACGCAATGAAATTGGTGAAATTAAAAATGTTCAATTGCTTGAAAATAAAGATTCAAATGGCATTGGCACTTTGCTGGCAATTTATTGCAAAACAACTTACACATTCAGCCCTTCGTTGGCTTTACAAACCCTCTTTTGGGGGAATGAACTCTTGTCTCATCCAGATACTTCGATGAACACTTGGGCTATGAGTCCTAATGCACGAGAACATCTTGCTGGATATTTTTCAATTTTCAATTTGCAGGATTTTTCTGAAATTGATTCACGAATTGAGATGTGGCATGAGTTCAATCCATACCAGTAATCATCTGTTAATGTTTTAATTTTGATATGACATCCAAATTTAACTACCAGGCCTTTGAGCATTTATCGGACACAGATCTAGCCGTTCTAAACAGACTGCTGCCATGGAAGTGCTTCACGGAAGATTCGCTTGGTCGTAAGCTTGGACAGCAAGCCTGGGAAGGCAAGCGTTCTGAACGTCAAGAGATTCCTGATTTACGAATCATCAAACTGGATGAAGCTATCAGCCTAGCTAACAAATCAGTGCTTGAAGTGGGTTGTTTTGAAGGCGTTCATACAATCGGACTTTTGTCATTCACACCTACTGTTGTGGCTTTAGATTCACGAATCGAGAATGTTACAAAAACACTGACGCGCTGCTCAGCATACGGAGTTTTCCCTAAAACATATGTTCTTGACATAGATGACGAAGAGCAAACGATTTCATTACCTGAATTTGACGTCTTACACCATGTCGGCGTTCTTTATCATTTGTTTGATCCAGTTACCCATCTCAACACGCTTCTTCCAAAGATCCAAACTGCCGTCCTTCTTGATACCCACTACGCGACGGATGAAATGGCTATACAAACAGATGCAACATGCTACAAATACTATGAATACAAAGAACTTGGCTATGACGATGTTTTTTCAGGCATGGCACCTACATCCAAGTGGCTACTGAAAAGTCACATATTTGAACTTTTGATGAAAAACGGATTTAGTTCTATTAAGGTTCTATCTGACAAGATAGAACGAAATGGCCCGCGTATTTCCTTAGTAGCCAGCAAATAAACACTGCGCTCGAGTGCATCTTGATTTTGAAGTTGGATTAAATTTTTTCTACAATAATCCAAAATCCTCGTCCCATCTCGCCGTGTGATTCGAGTTGCAACACATTAAAGTGCTCGCAAATTCTTCTAAGCCACCAAGAACTTGGCTGTTGAATTAAATGTGCGTTACGTCCATCTGCCAGTTTTTCTTCTGCTGGGCCCATATGAACAGAAAAGAATCCCAACTTAACAGTAATTTCAGCAAGTTCTCGCAGTACAGCATCTAGCATTTCTGGCTCTATGTGTTCGAGTACGTCTATACAGCAAACTAAATCCGCAGGTTTTGGTGATCCATATTCTGGAAATACAGGGTCATAGGGTAGATAAGTCAGATTGCTAAGGCCCTCTTTCTGCAAACCTTCTAGAAGCCTCTGCTTACCAGCACCGTAGTCTGAAACAGTTTGAGAGTTTGAGAGTCTAATTAAATCTGCAACTATCGGTGCAAAAGAAAGCGAGGCCATCCCATAATTTGGATTCTTATGGAGATCAGTTTGCAATCCCAAATATTGTTCTGATATGGTTTTTGATTTCATTTTTCATCTAAAAATTCTTGTGATGAACAATAATGCTGTTTAAATCTGCCTTAATTTTCGTCTTTCGACACTGAGTTTTTCCAATGACCTTTAGCTCAACGTGTCTTTTGAAAAAAATGAATTGGCTTATTCAGTTCAAAGACAGCAATTTATGCGCCACGTCATAGTTAATTACTTCATTGCTTTGAGATGAAACCCTGAATGTCATTCTCATTGGCATTCCTTAAACTAGCAACTAATAATATTTCTAAGTCTTCAATGAGACCAACCCGATTGGAAGTTGTCACAAGTGTTTATCTCTGCAGGCGCTGGACTCCTAAGCAAACACCTAAACTCATCAAAAAAGCCAATGAACCAGGAAGCTCTACTTCTTTTGGTAGCCCGCCAACATGAGATGGCTCTGTAATGTGATAACGGAGAACCTGTGAGGGCTGCTTTTGCACTGCTATGCTGCGACAGGGATAGCATGATCTGGGTTTGTTGGATCAAATCCTGTAACTTTTTTCATTTGGGTATCTTCTGCCTCGCATGCACAATCGTCAAAACTTCAATTTTGCTGGTAACTTGATAAATCAAAATGTAGTTTGGACTGATCACAATTTCGCGAGCTCTATCAACTCGATCGCTCGGTTTGTAGAGGTATGGATTTGCACCTAAGTGTCTAAGCGCTCGATCAACCCGAGTTTTCAAATCAGTTGCAGCCTGAACATTGGCCTCGGAGATGTAAGTCAAAA
>JAHEEQ010000077.1 GCA_024640585.1 Micrococcales bacterium | reverse complement strand
TGACCAACCAACATCAGCGACTATTCCATTTTCAGCGGCGCGAATTTTTGCGCCAGTTGGTGCACCGAGGTCGATGCCTGCATGACAACGCCAGATTTTAAAGATTGGGTGCAAGCGCATACCTGCGTTAGAAGTTTTCGGTGCTCCTGTTACTGGCCACAAGAACTCATCGGATGGATCTAAGTTTTTTCCCTTGCCGTTATTTTTCTTGGCAATGTTTTTTAGTCGTTGCTGTTCTTTCTTTAGTTTGTCGTATCGCTTTTGAACTGCAGCTTGGAATTTCTTTGCCTCATTAAAGGCAGCCTTGCGGGAGTTTACGATTTTGTTTACAGCGGCTTGAGCTGCTTTGGCTTCCGCTGCAGCTTGTTCAGCGGTTAAAACCTTTTGTTGTGCGACAGCCTTTTTCTTGATGTTGTCCTGCACAAGTTCATCCAGTGCTTTTTTCTTCTGAATCAAGTCTTCACGAGTTTTTGTAAGCTGATTGATTTGAGACGTTTTACTATCAAACCAAGACTTAACCATCTGAATTCTTGAGGTGAATTCTGCTGGAGATTCAGTGTTGAAAATGATGCTCAGCTCTGACATCGGCCCTTGGCGGTACATCATGTTTACTAGCTTGGAAACTTCAGAATTCTGCGTTGTTAGGTTTTGCTGTGTGACAGATAGGCTGTCTTCAGCCCGAGAAGTTGCGGCTGTTGATTTCGCTAGATCATTAACTGCGGTTTGATGCTCGTTTTGAGCTTTTGCAAGGTTTGCATCTGCGGTAGCTAGCCGGGCGCGTGCAGCAGGTAGCGCTGCGGCAGCCTTGTTGTATTTGCGCAATGCATTGGTTACTTGTGCATTTGCTTCATCTACCGCATCACCGGCTGCTGCGATTTGATTTTTCAGTGAATCTTTAGTTGAAAATGTTGCATTCGCTGAAGTGAATACGGAAGTGAGCAGCAGTACTGCAATCAGGGAAGAAGTTAGTTTGCGCACTTTAGACCTTCAAATATTTCCGTAGCGTCAAGCCAGCGGCAAGAACTGAAAGTCCAACTCCTGCAAGAAGCATTAGAGGCACAACTGCATATATTGCATCCCAGCCAATGAAGGTTGTGAAAGTGAAAGTTTTTGAAAGTGTTTGGTCAATCAAATAAATCTTTCCTGCGACTAATGCACCGATTGCAACTAGCGCACCGATTGTGGCGGCAACTGCAGCTTCCAAAAGAAACGGAAGCTGGATTGTGAAGTTGCCAGCTCCGACTAAACGCATGATTCCAGTTTCGCGACGACGGTTGTATGCAGCCACGCGCATGGTGTTTGAAATCAAAAGAATAGTCACGAGAATCATCACACCAGCTATTGCCTGTGCAAGTTTTTGAAGTCCACCAAGTGCATCGAAAAGTTTTTGCAAAGTTTGTCGTTGGTCGACAACTTGCTCAACGCCAGGACGTAAGCCAAATGAACCTTCAATTACAGCAAATTCGGTTGGGTCAATCAATTTGACGCGGAATGATTCCGGCATCTGGTCGGCAGTAGCGGTGTCTGCAATTGGGGAATTCTTGAATTGTTCGCGGAATCGAGCCAGAGCTTGTTCTTTGGATTCGTAGTAAACAGTGTCAACCACATCAGTCATTCCCTGCAGATCAGATCGAATCTGTCCTTTTTCTTCTTCGCTAATTGCACCGTCAATGCAGTTTGGAGAATCAGAAATATTTCCGCACAAGAAAATTGAAACTTCAACCCGATCAAACCAGTAATCCTTCATCTGGTTTACCTGGGCATTGATTAGTAGGGCTGAGCCAAATAGTGAAAGTGAGACAGAGACAGTGATGATTACGGCCAATGAAAGAGTTAGGTTTCGGCGAAGTCCAGTTCTAACTTCTTTGAGTAAATATCGAAATCGCATTACGCACCCATTCCATAAACGCCACGGGCTTGGTCGCGAACGATGTGACCAGTATCAATTTCGATAACGCGCTTACGCATTTGGTCCACGATTGCAACATCGTGTGTTGCCATAACTACTGTCGTACCAATCTTGTTGATGCGATCTAGCAGCTTCATAATGCCGATTGAAGTTTCTGGGTCGAGGTTTCCGGTTGGTTCGTCAGCAATCAAAATTGATGGTCGATTCACAAATGCACGTGCAATCGCTACGCGCTGTTGTTCGCCACCAGAAATTTCGTTTGGATACGAATCTTCTTTTCCGGTCAATCCGACTAACTCCAAGACATTTGGGACGACTTCTTGAATTTCGTTTCGAGGTGTGCCGATTACTTCTAGAGCGAATGCAACGTTGCCGGCAACTGTGCGGTTTGGAAGAAGGCGGAAGTCTTGGAACACGCAACCGATTTGGCGGCGCAAGGCCGGCACTTTCCAGTTGGCGAGTTTGTTTAGGTCTTTGCCTGCGACCCAGACGGTGCCAGAGGTTGGGCGTTCTTCACGAAGTAATAGGCGCAAGAAGGTGGACTTTCCAGAACCTGAAGCGCCAACAAGGAACACGAATTCTCCGCGTTCAATGTCTACAGAAACATCCTCCAACGCTGGGCGGGTTGCGCCTTTATGGAGTTTGGTTACATGATCAAAACGAATCAAAATCTCACCTTGGGAAGCTCGGATACGACGAGGGGCAGTTTAAGGTGAAGGGTGCGTGAAACGGCCGAATGACGCAACCAAATACGGGCAAATGCCTCAAATTTGGCTGAATTATGACCTTTTACGCCAGCGAATTCCAGCCTCGATGAACTCGTCAATCTCGCCATCGAGCACGGCCTGGGTGTTGCCGGTTTCATATTCCGTACGGGCATCTTTAACCATTTGGTACGGATGAAGCACGTAGTTGCGCATTTGCGTACCCCAAGAACCAGCCGACTCCCCTTTTAGGGCGTCGATCTTTGCCTGTTCTTCTTGGCGCTTTCGTTCAAGAATTTTTGCCAACAAAATATTCATCGCTGTGGCTTTGTTTTGAAGTTGCGACCGTTCGTTTTGGCAGGACACAACAATCCCAGTTGGGATATGTGTTAGTCGAACAGCCGAGTCGGTTGTATTTACACCTTGTCCACCTGGACCTGAAGATCTGTAAACATCGACTCGAATTTCGTCTTCTGGAATCGCAATTGCATCTGCTTGTTCAACCACTGGAATTACTTCAACACCAGCAAATGATGTTTGACGTCTTCCTTGATTGTCAAAAGGTGAAATTCGCACAAGGCGATGAGTTCCTTGCTCGACTGAAAGAATTCCATATGCATATGGAGCATGTACTGCAAAAGTTGCAGACTTTATTCCCGCTTCTTCAGCATAAGAAGTTTCGTAAACATCAGTCGACCAATTGTGGCGCTCGCAATAACGTAAATACATACGCATCAACATTTGTGCCCAATCAGCGGCATCGACGCCACCTGCTTCGGAGCGAATGGTGATGAGAGCTTCGCGAGCGTCATATTCACCATTTAAAAGTGTTCGCACTTCAATTTCGCTAACAAGATGCTGAAGTTCGGTTAATTCTTTGTCCACTTCTGCGCGTGAGTCTGCATCACCTTCTGCTTCTGCAAGTTCGAGCAAAACTCCCGCATCATCAATGCGAGATCTGAGCGCCATAACTTTCTTCAATTCAGATTGCAAGAATGAAAGTCTCGATGTGACAGTTTGGGCATGAGCTGGGTCATCCCATAAATTCGGAACTGATGCCTCTGCCTCAACTTTGACCAATTCTTCGCGCATTTTCGGCAAATCCATAACAGACTCAACTGTCTGCAATGTTGCAGAAAGTTCAGCTAAATGTTCGCGAGGTTCGAGTGCCATATGGGCGAAGAGTAAGGGTTCGCTTGCCGAAGCTATTGCAGATGTCGGTTGGAATCTAGTTTCAAATGCACTTTTGCCGTCACTACGTTGGGTAAAACCGAGAAATCACCTAGGGGTGGATGCCAAGGATGCGATATTTCAATCCAGAACTCATTTCCAATAACTCTCCACTCGAGAATTTGATAACTTCCAAACTCCCTTTTAATTTGCATTAGGTCAATAGCAACGGCAGCTAACATTTCAGATTCGAAGAACACCACATCCTCTATGTCACCAGTCTGATAAAAGGTTTCGAAATCCAAATGGTCAGACGCATTTGTTGTCGCGATCTCGAGTTTGGATTGAAGTTCCATTGATTGAGAAAAATAGCTTGTTAGCGAAATAAGTGCCCCCAAAACGAGCAATGAGACCGAGAAAACACCAATTGTCCAAAGTAAAACAGTTCCTGATTCACTTCTAATATTTTTACGAAACATAGACTGATCGCTTTACAACTTCTGACTCTGACAATTCGGTAATCCCAATCGAGCCTGTTTCAATTATTGACTTGATGGTGACAGAATCGACAAGCCCGTCGGAATTTGTGTTGTAATTCAACAGAATACGCAGATTTCGCTTAGATTCCCTTTGCAGCAAAACTCTTACAGTGTTCATGTTCATTTTTACAGAATCGTACGGAGTAATTTGAAAAGTCCTGCTCAAGACCGTAAATGATTCAGTCAATTCAGTCTTTGATCGAAAAATCTGACTAACCATTTCAGCGCTCGGCAAAACGAATGTCACAGTTAAAGAAATAGCGACTACCAGTTCTAGCGCTACATTTCCGCTATTCATCACTCTTTTATGCGCCATAAATTCCAATTGGAACCTTTTGAATGTGTAATCCCTATTTCGTCAATTTGCTGAACATAAAGTCCTGGAGGCGTTTGCAATTCAGTAGACAAAGCAAATTCCTGAAGTCTTCCTTTCTCGCGGAATTGGCTGACTGTGGTCTTCCATGCCATATGCGTCACATCGATAAAGCCAATAAAAACAAAAAGCACGAAAGGGGCACCGACAGCAAAACCAACAACTGCCGAGCCTTTCTCGCTTTTTAGTTTCCTTTTAATTGAATGCAACACTAGTTATCGCATTGTCGAGGACATCATTTAGTTGGCCATCCGCAACTACCCAGATGCCTGTGACAAGTCCTGCAGTCATTACCGTGACTAATACCCATCCAGGCACATCTCCAGCTTGGTTCGCGATTAATTGTTTTATTTTTATTAACTTTCTCATATTCTCCTCTTTACATAATTGATAATGAAATGAATGCTGGATATAAAGCTACTGCCGTGATGCTCGGCAAGATTCCAAATACAACTGGCACCATCATCGCAACATCCTTTTTGGCTGCTATCTCAAGAAGTTGCCTTCTAGTCTCACTTCTGATTTCCGCAGAGAGGCTGTTCAAAGTCGCAGTAATAGGTGTTCCTCGTTCTTGAGAGATCAAGAGGGTACGTGCAATTCTGCCCATAACGTTTTCTCGATTAGCAATCGAAATATCCGCCAAATGTTTTGTGAATGGAATCTCTGCCGTTAAATCCCTTGAAATTTGTTGCCATATATTTGTAATTTCCGAACCTGATCTTTGACACGATTCGACAATTGCACTGCGGATTGGCAAACCGCTATTCATGCACAAACTAATTACATCTATGAAAGCGCCACTGCTGAGGCGCAATCGAAGGTCATAGTCGACTGCCCTATTCTTCAGATTTGCTTCAGCGATTCTTAACCCAAGAATTGCCCCGAATGGCAAAGCAAGCATGGTTGCAAATGCGAGCCTTAGCCACACTCCAATTCCAAGGGCCGCCACAGACCCACTGATTAGTGCGAATACGACTTTGTATGCAAAATCTGAATCATTTGCAAATTTTGTAATTTTGTCAGAGATTAATCTCTTTTTAAGTGCAAGAGTTAAAAAAGGCTTCGCGGCAAACATGATTCCAAACGAAAATACCAGCCCTAATAAATTCCCAAAGTTAGCGCGCATTGAGTACCTTGATTTCAGAAATACTTCGCATTAGCAAATACGAAAACAAAGTTACTGACATTGCCCCAGCGATAACTATTAACCCAGAAGTGGTTAAAAACGCATCGCGCACTGTCGAACGAGTAGATGTCAAAAGTAAAACTACAATCGGTGCGAATGCGGCAACCTTAGCCGACACTTTCGTAACTGCTTGTTTTCCAGCAATTTCATTCACTAAAGCAATGTCAGTGCGAAGATTCTGAGCAAATTCATTCAGCAATGAAGCAACCGCACCTGCATTCTGGGAAAGTGCAGTTGTGATTAGGTGTGCGATCCTTGCGAATGTTGGATTGTCGAGCTCAACATTCAAATCTGCCAATTTACGCGAGAATGAAATTCCGTTTGTGCAATCTAATCTCGCCTCTTCAAATCGGTTTTGCAAAAACTGAGGTAATGAATTTGCAGCAAGCCAGGTCGATTCAGAAATAGAAAGTCCTGCTCGAACTCCAGCTGAAATATCATCACAATATTGTGGCCAATGTTTTTCGGGAATCTCAACACTTGGCCTTTGAGGTTTCACATTAAGCAGAGCTGAGAGAGCTATCACGAATCCACCACCGAAAATAAACCCAATTAGAGTTCCCATTACGAAACCTTTTGAAGATTAGTCGAGAAAATGTGGTTGACTGTTTCTGGGAATCCATCTACCACTTCCCCAGTTACTTCTGAGATTGAAGTGACTCTGCGCTTGCCATCTTTCTCACGAGCTATATGCACAATCACGTCAACAGCATTTGCCACCATAGGCACAACGAATCCAGGTGTCACATTTGAGCCAGCAAGAAGCGGAAGAGTGCATAGTTTCAAAACTGCTTCGCGACTTGAGTTTGCATGAATTGTTGCCATGCCAGGTTGACCACTATTTAACGCTAGCAACAAATCAAAACATTCAGATTGTCGAACCTCCCCTAGGACGAGGCGTTCAGGTCGCATACGAAGTGCTTCGCGAACTAAATGCCTTAGATTTACTTCACCCTTTCCTTCAATCGAACCTGGTCGCGTTTGCATTGCGACCCAGTCTTTGTGATTTAGGGAGATTTCAAAAACCTCTTCGCAAGTGATAATTCGCTCGTTTGGATCCACTTCACCTAGTAAGCAATTGAGCAAAGTTGTTTTTCCGGCACCAGTTCCGCCAGCCACAATCACGCTTTTGCCTTGCGCAATTTTGGAAATTAAATAATCCGCATCACTTTGTGAAAGCACGTCGTCTTCAACCAGGTCACTAATTTCCCTGAACTTCTTCAAATGCTTGCGAACATTCACCGACCAAAATTTCTGCACAATGTCAGGAATTACAACATGCAACCGCGATCCGTCTTTTAAAGTTGCATCCACGAATGGTTGCGACATGTCCAGTCGTCGATTGCTATTAAGCAACATTCTTTCAACCCACAACGCAACGTCATCGCTATTAACATTCAAATCGACTTGATAGCTAACACCATTGCGCGAGACAAAAATACTTGAAGGCGAGTTAACCCAAATTTCTTCTAAGTTTTCATCCTGCATCAAAAGTTCTAAATCAAGGTGGCTCACCAATGCTGCTTTCTAAAAGAGAGGCTGTGGGCCTGTTCAGGGAAGGCCCACAGCCACCAACCGGGGGAATTGGCAGGCGAAAATTAGATTTCTTAATTCAGCAATGAAAGGTCAAATCTCATCTATTAGACGACATCCACTTACGATTTAGAAAGTTCACAAAAAGTCACTTTGCGTAACGATCAATTGGCACCTTTGGATGCAATACTCATGCCATGACCACTTCTTTCAATAAGACTTTTGAGGTTCCTTGCGACCTGCAAACATTGCTGTCCCTGATGAAAGATAAAAAGAGCCTTGGCAGACTGATGGAAGCTTCTTATGCGCAGAACCCAAATTTTTCAGTTACATCGAGCGCAGATGGTTCAACAGCTATTCATTTATATCGCGAGTTTGAAGGTGAATGGCCAAGTTGGGCTGAGGCTGTAGTTGGTAAAACTCTTGCAATTTCTGAAGAACGCATCTGGCAAGAACCAGTTGGCAATATATGCAACGGAACAACAGAAATAACGGCACTGCGAGATAAAGCCAGAATCAATGCGACATTACGGATTCTTGAAAATGCAGGCAATTGCACTGTGTCTATTGCTGGACATATTAAAGTGAATGTAAGTTTATTTTTGGACAAGCTTGGTGAAGAACTTATTAAAAATGAAATGCTTGAAGCAATTGATGTTGAACACCAACATTATCTAGACGAGCTTAAGAAATTGCACTTATAACTTGATCGATCTCTTGAATTCCAAACCAGCTTAGTTCTTGGCTTTCGACGTCTGCAATCATCAAACATTCGCACTCAATTAGTTTGATTTCGCCATCAAATTCAACTTCCCCGAGATCTTCGTCAACAACTCTTGCTGTTAGATCTACGACACTCACAACCGCAGAAGATTCGCTCAAATCACTCGCGGCAAGCGCTGCAATAAGTTCAAGTTCATCTGCGTCTTCGGTTTCAAGAGTTTTCTTGAATCCGTCAGTGATGGCAATTCCGAGTCGAGTTTTGGCTTGCAGGTTGCCCTGGTTTTGCAGTTCCAATACATCTTGTTTAGAAAGAGGGAAATAAATTCGCACTTTATTCCTTGCCTTTAATCGAAGCATGAACTTCTTGAGTTAATTTTTCGATTCGTAATGTTAGTTCATGTACTTGGCGAGTTAGTTCTAGATTTTCTTGGTCGATTTGATACGTATGCTCTGCTAGTTCACTTGAAATTTGGTCTTCACGTTTTGCAGCAATCAGAAGTATTGCACCTTGCAGTGCTGCAATGCATGAAAGAACTAGATTTAAAAGAATAAACGGAAATGGGTCGAATCCCGAATCTCCATTACCCCAAATCCAAGCAACTAAAAAAGTTAGTGCGCTAAAAACAAAAGGCCAAGAACCCATTCCATTTCGCATGGCATCAGCTGCGCGTTCTCCAACCGACAGTTTTTCTCCTGAACGCACTCCAGGGTGTTTGTGCCAATTGCGGTTTGTCATCATATTTCACCTAACCTCGTGGCTAGAGATTACTCGCAAACCACTCCGTCGCCGTCGCTATCGCGATACCAGGCGTATTCAGGGTCGACTCCCCGATAGTAAGGACCGAGTCCAGCGGCCGTTGCTTGATAGCAGTAGTCGTACCGCTTGTCATTAGCACCGGAGTTGGATCCGCCATTGTTATTTGATGAGCCACCTGAAGCGCCGCCTGTCATTTTCACTTT
>JAHEEQ010000072.1 GCA_024640585.1 Micrococcales bacterium | reverse complement strand
CGTTGCTCCAAAGAGCACTAATGCATCGGCACGTTTCACTATTTCGTGCCTAAGCCTTTTTAGGCTTCTCGTTATGACCGCCGAATTTATAGCGCATTGCACTTAAAACTCGGTTAGCAAAATCATCATTATCACGCGATGCAAAACGAGAGTACAAAGATGCGCTTAATACATGGGCTGGAATTCCAGCTTCAATAGCTGCCTGAACGGTCCAACGACCTTCTCCACTATCGCTGACTTCAGTTGAATACTCGTTGAGATCCTTACTTTCTTGAAGTGCTTGAGCTGTTAGATCTAACAACCATGACGCGACAACACTTCCGCGGCGCCAAACTTCAGTAATTTCAGGGATGTTTAAATCGTAGGCAGGAGTCATCTCATCTGCTGCTTCAAAGATTGCAAGGCCTTCAGCAAAGGCCGCCATCATTCCGTACTCAATTCCATTGTGAACCATCTTCACAAAGTGGCCACTACCAACTGGCCCGCAATGCAAATATCCATATTCGCTAGTTGTTGGTTCGCCTTTGCGACCCGGTGTGCGTTCTGCTGCCGCAACCCCAGGTGCCAACGCCTTGAATAATGGATCAAGTGATTTCACAACGGCGGTATCTCCACCGATCATCAAGCTATATCCGCGCTCTAAGCCGTAAACGCCACCACTTGTTCCGACATCAACAAAGTTGATACCTTTTTCAGCAAGCAATGCTGCGTTGGTTACATCATTTTTGTAGTAACTATTTCCACCATCGATGATTGTGTCTCCCGCAGAAAGTTGCGCGGCAACTGCTTCGATTGTTGCATCGGTAACGGAGGCCGGAACCATCACCCATACTGTGCGAGGGCTAGGAAGAGCTGCAGCAAGGGCTGCTAAATCAGAAGCTGGCGTAAAGCCTTCTGCGGCCAGTGCCGCTACAGCATCTGTGCTGACATCATGAACGACTGAGGTGATTCCAGAGGTTCCGAGTCGGCGCACGATATTTGCGCCCATTCTGCCTAGGCCAACCATTCCGAAGTTCACTGATGTTTGCATGGGCATAGTCTACCTGCTTGATATTGCAGCTTATTCGGTGAAAAAGGCCTCTGTATCTGCGATTAATCGAGTCAATTCTGCCGCCATTACATGACCTGCAGGAACTGTTGGATCTGCTTCAAGTACCTGTGTAACTGCGTTTGCCTTTGCTTCACCTGCTGCAATGATCCAAACCTGGCGCGATGAGTTTATAAATGGCATTGTGAATGAAACACGCTCTGATGGAGGTTTTGGAGAATCAACAATTGCAATTGCCTTTCCAGTTGCATTTTGATTCCAGTGATTAGGAAAAAGTGATGCCACATGACCATCTGGTCCAAGTCCTAAAACGCAAATATCCATAATTACATCGCGAAGTTCTTTCTCATATGAAATCGCCGCGGTTTGAACGGTTGATCCATCATCACTTGAATTCACTTCATGCACTGTAACTGTGTCATTTTTTAAACCATCACGAACCGGTCGAGAATTTCGTGCAGGACTATCTACAGAATCAAATCGTTCATCGCTAAACCAGATATGCAATCCTGTTAAATCTACAGCCGTGTTAATTCTTTCAATAAGGCGACTTGCAAACTGTCCACCTAAGGTGCCTCCGGTGAGGGCAATATGTGAAACTCCCTTTTCCAAGAGATTTGTTGCGATCAGTTCCATCGCCTCAGCGGTTGCTATCTCCACTAACTCAGCAGCATCTGCATACAAGGTTAAATCAAGATCATCGTTCATTTTTACTTCACAACTTTTGGTAGGTTCCAATTAAACTTTATTGAAAGCTCGCGAACTAAAACTACGATTAATCCTACAACCGCAACAACTATGCCTTCATTTAGATTTAAAGCATCTAGGGCGATGTACGCAATTGCCCCTGTAAAACAGGCGGTTCCTATAGTTTCGCGGTGCAACAAGACCGGCTCTGTTTGACACATGATGTCTCTAAATAAACCACCTGTCACTGCGCCAATTAATCCCAACACCGCGGCAGCAACCACTGGTGCATGCTGTGAAAGTGCGAATTGAACACTTGAAACAGTAGCTACTGCTAAACCCAAGGTATCAAGGGATAGAACAAAGCGCCCAACATCTTGTGTTTTGCCCATCGCCACAGTGATCAAAAATGCAGCGACAATCGGTGCAAATAACCACGGGCGTTGAACCCATGGTGGCTGCTCCCCCATAAATAGGTTACGCAATGTTCCACCGGAGGTAGATGCCACAGCTGCGATAAATAAAATTCCGCCAAAATCTAAACCCTTGCTGGCTGCAACACGTGCTCCTACCAATGCAAATGCAAAGGTTGAAACAAGGTCTAGGCCAAAGACTAAGAGCTCTAGATCCACCCGAAACTACTTCTTATCTGCAAGGCGTGCTTCACGACGGATGCGCTGTTCCTTTGGATCTGGAACAGGAACCGCTGAAATCAAACGCTTTGTGTAATCATCCTTTGGCTTCTTCAGAATCTGATCGCGATCGCCTTCTTCGACAAGCAAACCATTTTGCATAACTGCAATTCGGTGAGACAAGATGTCAACAACAGCTAAATCGTGTGAGATGAATAAGCAAGCAAAGTTCAATTTTCCTTGCAGTTCTTGCAATAGATCCAAGAAACGTGCCTGTACAGATACATCCAGAGCTGATGTTGGTTCGTCGGCGATCAAAAGATCTGGAGTTAATGCAAGCGCACGTGCGATACCTACGCGCTGGCGTTGTCCACCAGATAGTTCGTGTGGGTAGCGGTTGCGATAGCTGCGTGGAAGTTCAACCTGATCCAAAAGATCCTCAACCTTGTGGGCAAGTTCTGCACCTTTTGCAAATCCTGCCAAGAAAATTGGTTCTCCGATTGATTCACCAATTGGAAGACGAGGGTTAAGAGATGAAGCTGGATCCTGGAAAACGATTCCAGTGTGACGGCGAATCGATGAAAGATCCTTTTGAGATGCATGACTAATGTCCTTACCAACGATCTCAATTGAGCCTTCCTTAATTGGAAGCAAGCCAATAGATGCACGGCCAACAGTTGTTTTACCTGAGCCTGATTCGCCAACGAGACCAACAATTTCACCTGGATAGATCTCGAGGTTGAAGTTCTTCACCGCTGTAAATGCTGGAATACGTCCACGCTTTGGATATTCAATGGTGACATTTGAAAGTTTTAGCACGGGAGCAGGCTTTGCATCCTCCTTGTAAGGAAGTGCACGCTTCTTAGTAGAGCCAAGCATTGGCACAGCTCCAAGAAGTTGCTGTGTGTATGGATGCACTGGCTTATTGAAGATTTGATCAGCTGAACCATGTTCTACAGTGATTCCATCCTTCATAACAAGAATTTCATCAGCCATATCGGCGACTACGCCCATGTCGTGTGTAATCAACAAAATTGCAGAGTTGAGCTTGCCCTTTAGGTCACGCATCAAATCTAGAATTTCAGCTTGAACAGTTACATCAAGGGCTGTTGTTGGCTCATCCGCGACGAGCAAACCTGGATCACAAGCAAGAGCTTGAGCGATCATTGCGCGCTGGCGTTGTCCACCAGAAAGTTGGTGAGGGTACTTATCAATTGATTTTTCTGGATCTGGAATGTCAACCATTGTGATCAATTCCAAAGCACGTGCATGCGCCTCCTTTGGACCCATATCAAAGTGATTACGAAGTGTTTCCATAATCTGGAAACCAATTGTGTACACGGGGTTAAGCGCCGTCATTGGCTCCTGGAAGATATAAGCAACTTCTTTACCGCGGAACTTGCGAAGTGTGATCGCCTTAGCGTTCAACATCTCCTGATCCTTAACCTTTACAGAACCTGTCATGCGAGCATTAGATGCAAGCAGAGACATCAGACCAAGTGCCGTTGTTGACTTACCTGATCCAGACTCACCCACGATTGCAGTGACCTTGCCCGCTTCAAGTGAGAGGTTCATATCGATAACCGCTGGGTACCAAATTCCATCTACCCAGAAATCAACATTGAAATCCTTGATCTCTAAGACTGGCTTACTCATTTGATTGACCCCATCTGTGAGAAACTTGCGAAATGACCAACGTTGAAAAGTTCAGACCCGGAAGCGCTATTGCAAGCGGATGGGTTTTGATTCTCTTTTTCGCTGGCTTCATTATTCAAACCATTTTCTACGGTGGAAACATAGTGACCACAGCAGCGATCTGTAGCGCTGGAATTATTAGCGCCTACCTTTTGTTTTTGAAGCCCTACGTTTTGATCTTTGATGAGGGAATCAAGATTGTTAACCCAACCAAAGAGATCACCGTTAGTTGGGACCTTGTCGAAGAGATCGAAACCAAGTACAGCATGTCCATTCTCGTTGACGGCCAAACTTTCTACGCTTGGGCGGCTCCCGCTCCAAGTGGTCGTCACAGTCGACGAATGCACAAAACTGATCTGCTTCCCGGAGCTGATGCTCCGCGAAGAGTTGGTGACTCGCTTAAAAGTGACTCGGGAGTCTGTGCCCATATCGCCAAGCTGCGTCGTAAGGATTTCGCTAGTGCGGGTACTGGTGAGTTTGAAATCAGTAGTAACTATATTTTCACCTACGTCGCTGCAGCATGTGCTGTAATCGGTGCAGCAAGTATCTTTATCTAGATTAATCATTTGCCTGCGCCAACTTTCGTGCAGTTGCTGACTCTTGACGTTCCTTCTTTGAGATTCGACGTCGTTGACGCGGATCGAAGGCATCGCGCAAACCATCACCAATAAAGTTGATGCTCAGTGCAATAGAGATAATGAATAATCCTGGGAACCAAAATAACCATGGACGAGTGGTAAATGAATCTTGATATTTGTTGATCAAGAGTCCAAGAGAAACATCTGGTTCAACAACACCAAAACCGATATACGACAATGCGGTTTCAAGCAAAATCGCACCTGACATCAGCAATGTAACTGAAACGATGATCACACCAACTGCATTGGGCAGGATGTGTTTGAAGATAATTCGTCGATTAGAGGCGCCAGCTACACGGGCTGCGTCTACGAACTCGCGCTCACGAAGTGTTAAGAACTCTCCGCGGACTAAACGCGAAAGCCCTGTCCAAGCGAACAGACCAAGGTAGAAGGCTAGGAACATGGCTCCAAGGTTTCCGAAGTGGTATCCAACAACGGAACCGATAATGATGGCTGGAATTGTGATTATGAAATCTGTGAAACGCATCAAGATTGCATCCACTTTTCCGCGGTAGAACCCTGAAATAGATCCCACAACTGTTCCGATAGATGCTCCAATAACTCCAATAACAATCATTACTGAAAGAGAACGCTGAGTTCCCTTCATAACTAATGCAAAGAAGTCGCGACCGATGTCATCCTGTCCAAAAGGGTGAGTTCCTAATCCAAATCCACTTCCACCAAGGAATTTCGGACGGAAGGAAATAGTTGGGCAACCAACTGTGTCATTAGGGCAATCTCCAAAGCGAAGCTCTGGAATATCTTGCGGAGACCATCTCCACCAGCCTTTGACATGCCAAATACCTAAGAATCGGAAATCTAATGCCGTGAAAACAAATACGGTAATAAAAATGATTACGCCGAGGGAAAAAACAGCTGCGCGGTGCCTGAAGAAACGCCTGCGAACAATTTGACCTTGGCTTAAGCCTTCAACCTCTTTATTAGCAATTGCATTCTCACCACTTGTATTTGTTGATGAATCTAAAGAAGTTTTCTTTTTGAAAATCATTACGCACCTCCTCCAACACGAATACGAGGGTCTAAAGCTGAATACAACAAATCTGCAACTAAGTTAGCAATGACAGATAGAGAAGCAGTTATGAAGAAAACACCCATTAATAGGTTCAAGTCATAACCTAATAAACCTTGGCGGAACAAAGTTCCCATGCCAGACCAGCCGAAAACGCTTTCGGTAATAAGTGCACCACCGATGACTCCAGCAAAATCAACGACCATGATTGTTGTTAATGGGATCATGGTGTTTCGGAACGCGTGGCGCATGATGACTGTACGCTCTGTAAGTCCCTTTGCTCGCGCAGTGCGAATGTAATCCTGATTTAAAACCTCTAGCAAAGTACCGCGGGAATAACGTATGTACCCAGCAAAGGAAATCAAAGTCAGCGCCACGGTTGGCAAGAACAGGTGAGCGACCGTATCTAAATTAACAATCCAAAAATCCTTTGAATCCAATAGATCGCTTCGTTGACCAATAGTTGGTACTGGGCGATAGTTAATTGCATCTGTTTCCATATATGGTTTCCAAGTTTGCATGTACTTATCTACTATCAATAATCCAGCGGAAAGGAATGAAGTGATTATTGCCGTACGTACAATTGGACCACGATCTATCTTTGAATAAGCCCGAGCGACAAATACCGCAATTGTGATTGTTAGTGAGGCCATCAAGAATATTGCTATACCGCTTGGATGATTATCAAACACCCAATTTGCCGGGTAGTAGAAAACAATTGAAAGTCCCGCCATAGTTAAAGAAGCTTTAAGTGCAGCGCGGTTAATCAAACCAACTGAAAGTTGAGTAACTCCATAGGCGATTCCGATAGATAGGCCCAAAATTACTATCGGTCCAAGTGAAGGGTTCAGGAACCAACCACTCAAACTGAAAAATGAAATTAATGTTGCTGCTATCGCAGCTGCCGAGCCAAAGGCGATCCAAAATGTCCGACGTGATCCGCCAATAATTGAGGCCCAAAAAACTCCACTAAATAATGCAATTCCAAGAATCCAGCCTATGGGAACATTGGGTTCTCGTAAGAAGTTATTAAATGAAATCGCCAAATACTCCTTGAGAAGTACTGCTACCCAGAAAATTGGGAGTGAGAACATAAGAAAAGAAACAAAGGTCATTGAATAGTCAAAGCGACTGTATTGACGTAGTGCTGTAACAATACCGATTGAAATTCCTAATACGATTGCAAGAATTGTTGCTGCAAGTACGAGGCGGATGGTAACTGGAATCGCAAGCGCCAATGAATGCGCGACGGTAGATCCATCACGGCTCATTCCAAAATTCGGATGCCCTACGAAAATTCCAAAAATTCCCTTAAGCCATAGGAAATAGCGTGCTGGTGGCGGAACATCTAGTTGGAGTTCACGGGTAAGTGAGGCGATAAGAAAGTCGCGGTTGGGATCGTTGCTGAGCTTTAGATCGGCTAGAGGGTCCCCTGAGATTGCCGCCAAGTTGTACAAAATAAAGCTGGAGCCGAAAAGGATGACGCCTAAAACACCAAGACGTCGAAGGATAAAGGCTGCCATGACAGAGGGGTCCTTTCAAAACTCAACAACATTGTGAAAATCTATTTTCCGACTATACAGCCAAAGGACGCCCGGAGAGAGTTCTCCGAGCGTCCAACGGACTGCAATGTATTGCTAAATAAGGGTTTTAAACCTTAGTAGCTCCACTCCCAGTAGTTCCACACTAGCTGTGGTGACAATGGGCCTGGCTTTACATTCTTGAGATCCTTGTTAACAGCAACAACACCTGGGTGAATAAACACACCAGTTGTGATTGCGTCAGCATTTGTTAGACGCTCAATCTGAATGTACTTAGCTGCAAGTAGTGACTCTGATAGTGGCTTATCCAAAGTTGCGATGATCGCATCTACAGCAGGGTTGCTGTAACCAAGGATGTTGTTTCCACCGTTAGTGTCAAATACTTCTGCTGACTGACGCTGTGTTACTGATGAAGCAACCCATGCGAAGAAGTAAGCATCGTAGTTCGCATTACCTAGCTTTGAAGGCCAGTCAGTACGAACATCACCCTGTAGGTCGAAGCCAACCTTTGCAAGGTTTGCCTTTGCAAGAGCGAACTCTGCTGCACGACGAGGGTTGTTACCTGGAACAAGTACGCGAACCTTTAGTGGGCTCTTGAGTGCATTTGGATAGTACTTCTGTACCAATGCAAGCGCTGACTTGTTACGTGACTCTTGTGTTCCACGTGAGTAGAACTCAGAACCGTTTGATGCTACAACCTTGTCGTAGAACGCTGATCCTGGAGCAACCCAAGTTGAACGAATTGGAGTTGTGACACCGTTAATTGGTGCAATCAACTTTTGCATGATTTCATCACGTGGAAGACCTAGCAAGAATGCCTGGCGAAGTGCCTTTGACTTTGCTCCGTCATTTACAGAGAAGAGACCTGTGTATGGATCCTCATCTGGAGTTGTGTTGTAGTGAAGATCCCAGTGCTCATAAGCAACCTGGTCAGTTCCAACAACGTTTACAGAAGAGATCTTCTTGAGTGCTGCAACACCATCTGCTGTTGCCTGACCTGCATAAAGATCTAGTTCGCCGTTAGCAAGTGCTTGTGCAGCAGCTGTACCGTCACCGATGAACTTGAAAACGATCTTGTCAACTGATCCGCTTAGTGCAGGACCTGAGTTGTACTTAGGGTTCTTAACAAGTGTTACAGATGTCTTTGCAACTGCTGAATCGATCATGAATCCACCATTGCTGATTAGAAGCAATGGGTTTGTCTTGTCGTTTACAGTTGTAATTGTGAAGTCATTTGTCCAGATCTTACCGATCTTCTTAAGAAGATCTGTGTCCTTGTTCTGGAATGCAGTTAGGAAACGATCCTTTGCTGCTTGGTTTGCTGCTACAGACTGTAGTGATGTCTTTCCTTCTGCCATCAAAACAAGTGCGTGAACAGCTGCTGGTCCTGGACCATAGATGTCCCAGTTAGCAATTGGGTTCTTGTAGCGAAGTGTTACTGACATCTTGTCAGCTGAAAGTGTTGGCTCACCAACGATGTTATTTGCATAAACGCCTGAGTATCCAAGACCGTTGAATGCAGGAGGGTTTGTCTTGCTCTTTGGATCACCAAGACCAGCTGCGATTGAGTATGCATCGCTGCTTAGTACGTGTGAAAGAAGAAGATCAACACCGTCGATTGGTGTTCCATCAGACCAAACGCGACCTGGGTTCACTGTGTACTGAACACGGAAATCGTTAGCTGAGTTCTTTACAATCTTGTATGAACCAAATGTTGTGTTCTTTACAAGTTCCTTCTTGTTGTTGTAATAGTTAAAGCCTGCACCTGTTGGGTAGTTAACCTCAGAACAAGTGGTTGAGTTTGTTGCTGAAAGTGAGCAGTTAAGACCCGTGATTGGGTTTGTCTCGTGCA
>JAHEEQ010000066.1 GCA_024640585.1 Micrococcales bacterium | reverse complement strand
TTCGCTGATACGTTTGCCCTCCGATCAAAACAACCGTGCATGAAGTACCTGTGATGTGATTGTCACGAATACGCTGCATCACGTAAGCTGTGTTGTCACTGTCAATTTGACGCTCAAGAGAATTGTCATAAACAGTTTCCCATCCATCATGAAAGATTCGGGAGAATTCGTTATAAAACCACTGGTCACCACCGTGGTGATAACTCACAAATATTTTCCGACGCACCGGCTTGTAAAGTGCATTAGCCATTTGGCGCCATGAGTTTCCACCTAGCAATCCATTCATACATCACCTCCCACAAACCATCAATCTAGCAATGACCATCCCAAGAATAACGATAGGCGTTTGAAGCCACGATGTTGTTATTCATGTTTTCGTTAGTAGCATTGTTAGTTTGTTCAACGAGACAGGCGATGAACCAATATTAGGCATAAAAAACTCTAGAATTTTTCACGTCTTAGTAGCAATGGTTTTAACTGCTTTCAGATTGAATTTTGTAGAACCAAATATCAGGATTGTTACCCCCTGCGGCAACGAATCTGATTTTTTCCTCGTTGTCGTAAGCAGCTTGAAGCTCTTTAGTCAACTGACGTAAATCTTCCGTATTCGAAATACGATCAATTCGACATTGACGTTTTCGACCGTCGCTGCCAATAGCCTCGATTGTGCGAGTTGTCTCGTTAAATCCGAGGTCAATGATTCTTACTGGATGACTGATTCGATCATCTGCAAGAGGATTACTTGTAGAAAACATATTGGTAAGTCAGGCTTGATCCACTAAGGGGCGTTCTTCACGAACAATGCCATCCAACCGTCTGGAACTTCTCCGATTTCGATTAGAGACAAACTTCCTGCAAATGCACCTGCCCAACCTTCAAATTTTTGACGATAAAGAAATGCTTTTCCATCATTAAAAGGCTGATTAGTCAAAGTGAGTGTTACAGAATAGACCGTTGGATCTTCGTGGTACGCGTCATTGAAATAGCGCTCTCCGTTTAACGGCAAGGCTTCAGCCATTCCAACAGTAGTAAACACTCCGTTATCTCCGTATTCCCCAGGTTTGCTCCAGAAAAACTTTGAGAAGCCGTCTGAAAACTCCACCAAATAGCACCTAGTAGGCTGATCAATCGGTACGAACCTTGGGGTAGAAGACATATCGTTATTTTCTAGTTCTGCACTTAGTGTGATTGAACCAATTTGGATTGCAACGATGAAAGCTTTTGATGATTTCTTTGATTGACGAGCACCACCGCCGAAGTCACTGTTACCAACATCGCTCAAGATTTTTAATAGTTCTTCGCAAAGCTCAATGTCAGGATGTTCATTACCTAAATAGATGTCAGGAGGAAAGAACGCCCTCTTACCTTCAAATGACAAAGACTCAAAGAGCAATATGAATTTATCTTGTTCATCTTCATTTTTGAAAATCAGTTCGAAGGATTGAGAACTAGCTGACTCAAGTGTGGTGAACTCAGATCCTAGGGTGCTTCCAAGTTGCTGAACAAGGGGATAGATACCAAGAGGCAACCTGAACCTAAGTAAGTCATTGTTTGCACTTTTTAGGCACTGAATTTGGACCAAGTCAGCTAAAACAGATAAAAGCGCAAATCTATGTTCTTCAGAGTTGGAGATATTTCTACGCGCGACATTCAAACCATCAAGAAACCGACCGAGAGACAATTCTTTTTTGTTCATTTTTATCAAACTGAGTCAACTAACTATTTGCGGTTTCGTTTTTTTTCGAAACCATCTCATTTGGCTTCATAAATGTTTCGAAAGTATCCTTGTCTAGACCATTTGCCAGGCTCCCGAATTGGGTCCCAGCATGTAGTCTTAACTCGCATTCCGACGAGAGATTTTGCTTTTTGGGTAATAGACCTATCACGATCAAAGGTGGCAGTTTTCATATGACGCTGAGTCCCATCTCCCAGCAACAAAACTGTACATGAGGATCCTTTAACGATGACGTCTTCTTTAACTTCAACCAACAAATCAGGCATAGAAAGTGTCGCAACGCTGTTATCGCGCTGAGCGGCTTCAGACTCTAGTTTGTAGCGAGCTTCACCCTCTTTAATTCTTGCCTCTAACTCAGCAATTTTCTCCTCTTGAGATGCACGTTCGATCTCCAACCCTTCAACGGCATCAATTGCTTCTAGTGCCACCTTCTCCATATGTGCAGCTTTACTTCTTTCTGCCTCAGCCTCCTGCCGAGCCAACTCCATATTTTTAATTGCTCGAGCTGTCTCCTCTCTCGCTTCCATGGCAACTCGTTCGAATCTCGCTATATCTTTTTGAGCAATGCTTGTACTGAGGTACTTCATCAAACCAACCGAATCGATTACCTTGCCCGCTATGTAAAGGGGGTGCATTTCTAGTAAGTGCGCAACCGTTACGAAACCATCTTTTCGTAAAGCGGTCATGGTGTTCGAAAGTCCCCACTCAGTATCTCGATCACCTCTCCAGACAGTTACCAAGGTCGGGTATACATCGTGTGATCGCTCTCCTAATACAAAGTGCCCTTGATGCAGTTTTGAGTTGGGATTCGTAGGATCTAGGAAATTTGCCTCTACGTGAAAGCGATCCGGATAGCTTGGATCCCGTCCTAAATTCCTCAGAACTTGAAGCTCAAGCTTTTGGTCTGTAAGAAAATGAATTCCATAACGAAGAGGCAGAGAGTCAAAGTTTGCGTGACTACTCTTTGGAACTAAAACCACAATTGTGCTCATAATTTTCACTTGTATTCTCTAAGTAAATTTTCCAATTTAACCTCATCAAGCACGTTTGCTTCACGCGCGAAATCGACTGAGTCAATTTCATCAGTTATGTTGCTCGACAATCCAGAAGTTGATTGATCAATCGGCACGAATCTTGAGACAGAAGACACATCGTTCAACTAAGTTGATACGTGAACCCCCTCGGAGCGAGCTTTGAATCCTTTCGGTGATACGGACAGAGATAAATCTTCCCGACCTCCGATCCGTTTTGCGATAGTGTGTAGATATCTACATTTCCAATAGTAATTTGAGATTTCGTTGAGCCTAATCTCTTGCTCTCGACGGCACGGCCATTGAAACGCAATCGAGACAGATAAACCTCACTACCTTTCACACACACCGTAGGAATTGGATTGTCGACAGACATTCCGTACTCGCCAATTCCTCCAACGATTTTGTCTTGGGTTGTTCCAGCGGCCCACGTCTTGCCGAGTTGATCACAGTAATCAACAAGATCAGAAGACAAAGTGCCTCCTTGATCTTTAATCATCCTTGTCACATTTGCTCTAGCCATCGACTCGCCCGCCAGATAGATATAAACATCCCTTGCTTCGGTTTCGTTGATCCTATTTTTAGACCGAGCAATATTGCTACGAACAAAATCATCATCATCGTAGCTTGAGCTGATAGCGACCAAGGTCTTGCATCCTGCAACGAATCCCTTCAAATCTGAATCGGGGATTTTTCCATTAGTCAGGATATCAACACGTTGGCAATCTCGGGACACGTCCGAATCCCCCATTGGAAAGATCATTGCGCTTATTCCTTTGAGGCCAGCTTCAAGATCCTTTTCTTCCTTGCTCTTAAACAGTCCGAAAAAAGCCATAAAACCCCCTTAAACAATGCCCGTATAAGCACGCATTTCGTCGCTAGCCTTATCTGTCGCAGGCATCAAATCCCAGAGACGTGCATTAATTTGTTGCAAAGCCTCAATATCTTCACGTTGAATTGCACGCTTTCCGTTCTCAATCAATTGAGTTGCTTGGATTTGATCATTCATCGACGTCCGCTTC
This sequence comes from Micrococcales bacterium, assembly GCA_024640585.1. The sequence continues at coordinate 5,405 of JAHEEQ010000066.1, read as the reverse complement.
TCCGACAGGTGGTTAAACATTCCTCGAAGGAACTCTGGCGTCCTCATCAGGATTTGCCAACGAACTGATTCAAGCTCCGCAATAGCGGCCTGAATCTTTTCAGGCGAAGTCGAGTTGATGAATGTTTGCTCCCTTGCAAGCACCTCAGACACGATATGACGTTCACGGTCATTTCCAGACTCACGCACCAGTCCTTGAATCTCAGACTTTGTTTCTGCGTAGGAGGCTTTTGCTTGATCAAGTCGCTTGCCTGAGGTTATTTCAAATACATTTTGAGCGAGCTTGCGTTTTTGGTCTTCAACTTGGAATTTCTTATCGGTGACATCATCTTCTGAAATTTCACCTGCATTGATGATCAAGTCTTGAACGCCCTTAAGAACACCATCCAACTCGTCAGCAACTTGCTTGTTTCCGTTCTCACGAGCGTCATCGATCTCGGACTGAATCTTCGTTTCAAGCATCAATATCTCCGACGCCAGCATCTGTGTCGAAACTTTTCGCAACTTGGGAGAAAACACTTGCGAGAACTCCTGACCTGTTCCGTTCACGAATGCTGAAATCGTCAAGTCACGAGACTCTGACATTTCAAAAGTCAGGTCAATATCCGTTCCTTTAATCAGATCTTTCGAGACTTTTTCGCCTGTGATACTTAACACCCCGATTGGTTTATTGGTCGATGAGTGTCTATTAGATGGACCCTCAACCACCATAATGTGAACGCCATCAGAAGACCCCTTAACGACTGTCTTACCAACTTCAACAGTCTTTTTGGTACGTGAGGGCAGAATTGAGTTCTTCGTAAAAAGCGCTTCTAGTCGAGTGTCTTTTGCAACCAGATCATCTTTTACTAAGCTGATATCTTCAGGAAGCATTTGCCCAGCAACGCTATAACGACCTTGTGCGATCTGGATGACATCTAGATCCACAGGAACAGAGTTCCCCTGTTCATCCACGATCTTGAAATTAAAGAGGTTAAAAGCACCTTCTCTTAAAGGTAAATCCTCATTAATCCTTGAGGACAGTTTTTTCAAACCGCTGTCGTAAGAACCGTCTTCGCTGGAAATTCTGTATTGAAGGCCATTCAGTTCACCTTCAATTTTTGCACTGAAAGTCTCTTCGTGCTCTTGGGAGGATTTGTTGTAACTGGCTCTAATTTTCAGCTTAGAGTCCGTTTTCTTAACTGAACTTGCTTCTTTAGATTTTTCTTTTGTGCCAGCGAAATATGCGGCACCAATTACGATTGCGTTTGTGGGATCAATACTTGTATTGACGGAAATTCCCATCACTTCTTCAACTCTTTTTCTGACGTATGGGATGAAGCTAGATCCGCCAACCATCAAAATAAACTTGAGATCATCGGCCTGTAAAGAATTCCTCGTCAGAATTTGCTTCATCATATCGATCGTCGTTTCAACTGCATCTTTAACAATCGCTTCAAACTCAGAACGTGTGATTGTTACGATGGAATCAAGGGTATTGCCCTCATCATCCTCAAGATCAGAGATTGTTCCTAGATCAATTTCAGCTGAAGTTTTGTTCGACAACTCTACTTTTGCACCTTCGGCGTGAAGGAGAAGGGTGTGCCAAAGTTTGTTGTATTTCCCGCTTTCACTTTTCATTTCAGCAAGCAGATTCGCAAACTTACCCCGCTTCTCAAGCTCAGGAACAACAATTTTTTCAACTATCAAGGCGTCGAAATCTGTTCCACCAAGATAGTTGTCCCCTTCGTGGTCAACAACGGTTAACTCACCTTCCAGAATCTTCACCAACGCAACGTCAAAGGTTCCCCCGCCAAGGTCATATACCAACCATTGACTGTTCTTCAGGTCAACATTCTTTTCTTTGTTTGCGTAAGCAAGACTTGCGGCAATTGGCTCTTGCAGTAAGACTACAGAGTTGAAGCCCGCTTGAATGCCCGCCTCCTTCGTTGCATTGCTTTGTACGGTATCAAAAGATGCAGGAATTGTGATCACCGCTGAGTCAAGTTGATCGCCGCTATGAATAAAGTTTTTCAACTCTTTCAACACATATGCTGACAAATCGACGGGCGTCTTAGAGGATCCGAGCGACTTTATTTTGAAGGTTTCCGATGTACCCATTTTTCGCTTGAAGCGGCTCACCACACTTTTCGAATCACGTTGCAAATAAGTTCTCGCTTGATCCCCAATCAAAATTTTGTCATTTCGGAAGCCGACAACCGATGGCAAAGTTTCTTTGAAGCCATTAGGATTCTTAAAAACCTCCACATTGCCTTTATCAAACTTAGCGATTAAAGAGTTAGAAGTACCAAGATCGATGCCAAAGTTGATAGTGTTAGACATTGCCCGTCTCCTTTTCTGTTCCATTTTCTTTAGATTGAACTACAACAATTCCCTTTTGAACTACCACTGAAAAGCTCTTGTCTCCACGCCTCACAATGGGTTTAATGACCTCCACAACGTACAGATTCTCCGTACCCTCACCTGTGATCGTTGCATCAAGATCTGTTCTGGTCTCAGTAAATTTTTGACCCAAAGGACTTTCATAGAAGATCCCTTCGTCTTCCAAAAGCTCTTTTATGCGATCTATGTTTCGACGAATATTTGAACTATCTCCGTTGTTATCGAGCTTCTTTTCGATATCGCACAGGTTGTTCAAAACTCCTAACGCCCACTTCGGCACTACTGGTGGTTGAATCATTTCATCATTCCTTGTTTTATCAAAATATGGAGAATCCAAGCGTTGTCAATGTCTGCAAGTGACAGAGTAGCCTCGGCTTTCGAATTGATAGTGCTGGTGATCACTGCACTACCATTTTTAATTTCAGAACTTAGCGACCGCCAAGGACAATATTCCTCTTTGGAACTAAACCAACCCTGCGCCTTGAGCGTGACTCCCCCCTTGGTAACTGGGACGCCTCCAACATAAACAGTTTTTCCTCTTGCAAGCTCTTCTCTTAATTTTTCTACAACGTTAGGCAAGAGGTAGGAGAAGATTGCATCAACACACTTTTGGAAAAGTTCTTCTTGCTTCTTAATGTCGGACCCCGACTTCCAGCTCACGTTGATCGTGTGGGAACCGATGCCACCTACAACTATCTTGAACTCATAAGTTTTGTAACCTGAAGAGTTCGTTATCGCTATGCCCCACCTCAGCGTTTCTGCATCTGTGGCTTTTATGAACTTGCCACCGTGTCTGATACCTTCTCGTGTGATCTCAAATTTTGTTTCTCCAAACGTCAAATACGATTCGTCTTTTTTTTCTTTCTCGATCAACTCATTCAGCTTGGCTATGTCTTTCTCAAGTCTGAGCCTGAAGGAAGGAGACTTTCTGGCAAAGTTCTCAGCCAGCCCAAGAACTTCTTTAGCCAAATCTGCATCGCCGTGATGGTTGTAAATATCTATAGAAATGTTCCGAATCATCTGTGCGGCATCTGCCTGAACCTCTTGAAATGCAGGCGGCAAAACTTCTAATATGCGACCAAGATTCTTATTGCTGAGAACAAAGCGGATAGCTTGTATAGTGGGCTTAGTCTTTTCAACCTTCTCTTGTTCGGCCTTCAGGTCGGTAAGAAAATCGCTGCTATATCGAATGCCTGTCGTGAAGCATTTGTCCTCATATTCAGGAATCACAAATCGGCGTCCATCAAGGATTGCTTCGATTACATCGATGTTTTTACTCAACAGAGCTGCCGCAAACAGGGTGTCATATTGCTTAGAAAAAATCCCACTAAGCCAACGAGCGAACTCCTGATCCCCCACAAATACTGAAAGGAATCCCGTGGGCAACTCATCCTTGTCATATAAAAACAAAGAAAAATCTCCACGGCTTAGGAAATTCAGCAGCGGCTTGTATTCATAAATCTGCTGGTGGTAGTAACGCAATGTCTCATCGGTCAATTCGTCGGCCAACTTGATCGCCCTAGATCTGTCAATTTTTAGATTGGGCATCCATTCAACAATCCCATCTTCAAGTTCAATTTCTTGAAGAAGAACTTTTTTGGCTTTTTGTATCTCTTTGATTTCAAGCTCACCTGTTTCCTCGTCTTCCTCAACCTGTAAGAGCTCATACGGGCTCACATAATTTTCAAACCAGCTGTTGTCTGCGATAAGGGTGTGATTGTCTAAGTATTGACGAACGTTCGCTTTCAGTTTTTCTAACTTTGGACCTAGAACTGAAAGTTGCTTGGTAGCATTTTCAAAGTCAGGCCTCACTAGCAACGCTAAGTGACAGCAATCTGCCGCATCTAGCTCTTGCCCGACTTGCTGTGAGGAATACGCTATGCTTAAATTCGAGTACCCATACTCATCATCAAATCGTTGAGACAAATACTTCTTGTAATAGGGTATTGCGTTGAGGAAATTGCCCTTGTTATGGTTTGCTATCGCCAACAGGTGATAGTCATATTTCCGCAATTTACCCTGCGTCTCCAACTCAACGAGTTGTGCAAGCAACTTTTCTTTTTCACTTGCAAGATCTCTTGAGTTGTAAGCATCGATCAGGTTGTATCGTGTCCACTCAAAGTCGTCGTCGTATAGACAAGCGGTTTCCCAAGCTTCAACCGCTTCATCAAGCATCGCGGCTTTTTTGTATGCGTTACCAAGTCGATGCCATCCGAATCCAAACCCATCTGCAAGTTCGACTGTTTTCTTAAAGTGCTCTAGCGCCGCTAGATCACCATCTTTTTCGGAGACAGACAAAGCAAGTTGCCACCAAGCGTTTGCACTCTCAGGATCAAGGCTTGTTGCACGTCTTGCTGAGAGAATTGATTCTTCTAAACGACCTGCCTCACGAAGCTCCGTAGATTTCTTTATTAGGTCATCGATTTCTTGCGACATTCTTTTTTTCCTGTCAGTCTTGTTATTTGTCGTTGCCCTCAGCCCCATCGGTTGGTGGCTGGTCTTTCTTGGCAATGAAGATGACGTAGACAAAGTACCCCAACAGTAGCTCGCCTAGCGTCACGAAGCCCCAGATTGCCCTTGAACTTAGCCCCCAGAGTGTTGCAATTACTATGGCGGTAATCAACGCTTGCTTCTGCTCTTTCACGAAATGGCCAATAGCAATGCCAACCCCTGTGAACAATAAAAAATACCAAAACATCAGCTACCTCCAAGCGGCCTTTCGTCTCTATTTGCATCGTAACCTATCAAATCTAAAAAATTACTAGCGGGCGACCCAGCGTTCGTTTTTATCAATCAACCGAGAACATCTATTTAGGAATCTAAGCCGATACCAGAAACCCAAGAAAAAACAATACCAAACAATTACTGCGTACCCGGTGCGTACTGCGTACCCGGATTTCGACCCTATCGGTAGACAAATCTGGCGCTGCTGCCCCCCGCATAGGTTCTTGGCTGGGAAGGACCCAGAAAATCTGGAATTCATCTGCTTTTTGCTTAAATCTTGAGCACATTCGCAGAAATTCG